>CALFYQ010000198.1 GCA_937952085.1 uncultured Paracoccaceae bacterium
CGGGGGGGCGTGCCGCCGGATAGGTCTCGGCGTAGAGCGCGTCGGGGAAGCCGTAGAAGTCATGGATGGTGCGGGGCATCGCCGAGATGTCGACCAGCGTCGCGCCGCGGGTCATCCAGTGCGCCGATACGACGAGGATCGCCTTTGGCCGCGGCAGCTTGCGGCCGAGATCGGTCCAGGCCCGGCTGAAGGCGGTGTCCTGGAGGGCGTTCATCGGGCTGCCATGGCCGAGAAAGACCAGCGGCATCCGGTCCGACGGGGCCAGGCGGTCGCGGAGGGCGTGGAGGTCGGCGGCGATGCTCATCTTCGGCGTCCTTCGTCAGGGGCGGCGGGCCGCCGTTGCGGCGGCCCGGAACGTTCAGGCGAACTGCCCGAGCGTCTTCTGAAGCGCGGGAACGCGCACCGCGAAGGCGCCCGCGCCGAGAAGGCCAATCGCGGCCTGCGTCAGCGCCCAGAACAGCGGAAATTCCCAGCCGCCGCCGGTGTTGGAAAAGGTCCAGCCATTGCCGGAATGCGCCCAGACCGCGCCGAGCAGCACCGCGACGAGCGGCAGCGAGACGAGCCGGGTCGCGACGCCGAGGATGAGCGCCGCGCCGCCGCCAAGCTCGGCGAGGATCGTCAGGTAGGCGGCGATGGCGGGTAGGCCGAGGCTCTCGAAATAGCCGACCGTGCCGGGAATGGTGAAGACGAAGACCTTCATCAGGCCATGGGCGAGGAAGAGGACGCCGCTGCCGAGGCGCAGGGCGAAGGCGGCGAAGTCGGCGTTGGTCTCGGCGCGCATTTCGGAACTCCTTTGCGAGGCGATCGGGTTTGAACTTCGGCCAATCTGGGGCTTGCCCGTCTTCAACAAAATGGAGATCGTGGAGAATGACCTTCTCCAGAATGTTCCGAATGGCCGCCTCATGGACCTCGTCGACGAACTGAGGGCCTTCGTCGCCACGGCGCAGGCCGGCTCTTTCACCGCGGCGGCGGACCAGCTGGGCGTCTCGAACCGGCTGACCTCGAAATACGTGGCCGGGCTCGAGCGCCGGCTCGGCGCGCGGCTCTTCCAGCGCACCACCCGCAAGGTCGGTCTCACGCCCGCGGGGGAGGACCTGCTGGCGCGCGCCCCGGCGTTGCTCGACGATCTCGACGATCTTCTGGCGGAGGTGGCGGCGGGGTCGCGCGGCCTTTCCGGGGTGATCCGCATTTCCGCCCCGGTTACCTTCGGCGAGGTCTATGTCGGCGCGATGCTCGGGCGCTTCGCCGCGCGCAATCCGGGCCTCACTTTCGATCTGCGGCTCAGCGACCGCTACGCCGATCTCGCCAGCGAGGGGATCGATCTCGCATTCCGCATGGGGCGGTCGGAGACGCTCTCGATCCGGTCGCGGAAGCTCGGGGAGTTCCGCTCCATGCTGGCGGCGAGCCCCGCCTACATCGCCGCGCATGGCGCCCCGCAGGCGCCGGAGGACCTGACGCGGCACATCTGCATTGTCGACACCAACCGCCGGACGCCGCGAAGTTGGTCGTTCCATGAGGGCGAGCGGGAGCACACGGTCTCGATACAGGGCCGTTTCCACGTGAATTCGGCGCGGGCCGCGGTCGAACTGGCGGCGGCGGGGCTCGGCATCGCCTATGCGCCCCGCTTCGCGGTTCGCGCCGCGCTGGCGAGCGGCGGCCTCGTCCCGGTCATGACCGGCTTCGAGGGGCAGAAAAGCCCCCTCAGCGCCGTCTATCTCGAAGGGCGCGCGCTGCCGCGAAAGGTTCGCGCGCTCGTCGACTTCGCGCGGGAGGACATCCGCTCCGCAGATATCCTCTAGCGCGCGGCTGGCGGTCGGCCTCCGCGGCGCCCCTCAAGCGTGCGCCGCCATGTTCGCTCCCCGCTCGATGCCCCAGACCCGGTCCATCAGCGTCTCGGAATGGGTGAGCTCCGACATCGACATGACGATCGAAAGCTGTTCCGACTTGAGGCCCGAGATCACCTCGGACAGTCGCTGCGCCAGCGCCGGCGCGACGCCCTCGAACGGCTCGTCGAGCAGGAGAAGCCGCGTGCCGATGGTGAGCGCGCGGCCGAGCGCCGCCATCTTCTGCTGCCCGCCCGAGAGGAGCAGCGCCTTCCGCCCGCCCATCTGTTTCAGTTCCGGCATCACCTCATAGACGAAACGGAGCCGCGCCACGCCGTCGACGCCCGGCGTCACCCAGGTGGGGAGGAGGATGTTCTCCTCCACCGTCAGTTCCGGCACGAGGCCGCGCGTCTCCGGCATGTAGCCGATGCCGAGCGCCGCCCGGCGATGGACATCCACCGCCGAAAGGTCCTCGCCGTCGAAGCTGACGCGCCCGCCCGCCAGCTTCGCAAGGCCCATCACAGCGCGCATCACCGTCGTCTTGCCGGCGCCGTTTCGGCCGGCGAGGCCGACCATCGCGCCCGCCGGCACCTCCATCGAGAAGCCGCGCACCGCCTCGACGGCGCCGATCTTCACCTTGACGTCGTTCAGATTCAGCATCGGCTCACTTCCGCGTCCCGGTGACGTATTTCTGCACGGCGGGGTCGGAGAGGACCGCCTCCGGCGGGTCGTCCGCGATGATCTCGCCGGAATAGAAGGCGAGCACCCGGTCGGCGTAGCGGGTGACGATATCCATGTCGTGCTCGACGAAGATCACCGCCGCCTTCTCGCCTTCGAGCGCGGCCATCACCCGGTCCATCAGCGGGAACTTCTCTTCCGACGCCACGCCCGAGGTCGGCTCGTCGAGAAGGAGCACCCGCGGGTGGATGGCGAGCGACATGGCGATGTCGATCAGTTTCCGCACGCCGCCGGGCAGCACGTTCACCGGCCGGTCGGCGAATTCCGTCAGGCCGAACCGCTCCAGCACCTCGCGGGCGCGGTCCAGCGTCTCCCTTCGCCGCGCGGGGCGGAAGAATGAGGCGCCGCCGGCCGCGATCTCGAGGCTGACCAGCACGTTCTCGACCGGGGTCATCGTCTCGCAGAGCTGCGGGATCTGGAAGGAGCGGCAGACCCCGGCGCGCGTGATCCGCCGCGGCGCGAGGCCGGTGATCTCCTTCCCGTCGAGAAGGATCTGGCCGGCATCCGGCTTCAGATACCCCGTCACCATGTTGACGAAGGTGGTCTTGCCCGCGCCGTTCGCGCCGATCAGCGAAAGACGGGCGGCCGGCGCCACCTTCACGTTCACGTCCTTCGCCGCGACGACGGCGCCGAAGGATTTCTGGAGGCCCTTCGCCTCGAGCACGACCGCGCTCATTCGCCCGCTCCCTTCGCGGCGCCCGCGGCGCGGCCGGCCCAGAGGGAGCCGAAGCCGCGCGGCAGGAAGACGATGACGACAAGAAGGAAGACGCCGAGCAGGAGCTGCCAGCTTTCCGGGAAGTACATGCCGGAGAATGAGCGCACGAGCTCGACGATCAGCGCCGCGCCGAAGATGGCGACCGCCGAGGCGTAGCCGCCGAGGATCGCGATGAACACCACCTCGCCCGAGGTCGTCCAGTAGGAGAAGTAAGGGTCGACATGGCCGAGCGCGAGCCCGTTCAGCGCGCCGCCGAGCCCGGCCAGCGCGCCGGCGAGGATGAAGTTCCGCTGCGTGACGGTGAAGACCGAGGCGCCGAGATACTCGACGCGAAGCTCGTTCTCCCGCGCCGCCAGCGCGACGAGGCCGGGGCCGCTGTCGAAATAGAGCCGGCAGATCGTCGCCATCGCGGCCGCGGCGATCACGCCCGCCGAATAGAGCGCGAGATCGGCCTCGGCGACGCCCGGCGTCCAGCCGAGGAAGGAGGGCTTCGGCACGTTGAACCCGTCCGAGCCGCCGATCGCCGTCACCTTGGCGAGAACGCCGTAGAGCACCATCGAGA
Source organism: uncultured Paracoccaceae bacterium (assembly GCA_937952085.1). GTDB lineage: Bacteria > Pseudomonadota > Alphaproteobacteria > Rhodobacterales > Rhodobacteraceae > Pikeienuella. The sequence continues at coordinate 3,839 of CALFYQ010000198.1, forward strand.
GCGCCATGGTCAGCATGGCGAAGAAGATGCCGCGATAGCGGGCGATCAGCGGCGAGACGAGCGCCGCCGCCGCCGCGCCGGCCAGCGCCGCGCCGATCATCAGCACGAACGCGTCGGTGATCCCCGCCTTGAGCGCGAGGAAGCCGGAGATGTAGGCGCCGACGCAGTAATAGAGGCCCTGGCCGAAGCTCACGAGCCCGCCCCGCATGAGCGCGACGATGCCGAGCGCGATCAGCCCGTAGGAGATCGCCTTGGTCATGGTGAAAAGAAGCCAGGCCGGCAGGGCGAAGCCGATCGCCACGAAAATGGCCGCGCCGAGCGCGCCAAGGCCGATGGTGCGCGCGAGCGGGCTCATATCTTCCTCGCCTTGACCGGGGTGAAGAGGCCTTCGGGGCGGAAGATCAGCACCGCGACCATGACGAAATAGACGATGAAGATCTCAGCCTCCGGAAACTCGTAGACCGCGAAGGAGCGGGCGAGGCCGACGACCAGCGCGCCGATGGCGGCGCCGGGGATCGAGCCGAGCCCGCCGATGATGACGACCGCGAAGCTGACGATGATGACCGAGACGGAAATGCCCGGCTGCACCGAGATCAGCGGCGAGGTGAAGGCGCCGCCGAGCGCCGCGAGAAAGACGCCGACGCCGAAGGCGAGAAGGTAGATCCGGCCCACGTTCACGCCCATCGCCCGGCTCACCTCGGGCTCGGCGATCACGGCGAGGGTGATCTTGCCGATCCGCGTGCGGTTGAGCCCGAACCAGACGCCGAAGCCGCAGACGAAGGCGAGGCCGATCAGCGCGAGGTCGTAGCCGACATAGAAGAGCGAGCCCATGGACACCGCCCCGAGGAGGTTCCGCGGCTCGAAGACGTAGTAGGGGTCGACGCCGAAGATCAGCTTCGTGACGTCCTCCAGCATCAGGAAGACGGAATAGGTGATGAGCAGGATCAGCACCTCGTCCCGCCCGTAGAAGAAGCGCAGGAGCCCCCGCTCGATCACCGGCGCGAAGACGACCGCCACCGCCACCGCGGCGAGGAACATGGCGACGAGGCTGAACCAGCCGTCGAGCCCCGCCTCGGAGAACCAGGCCGTCGCCACCGCCGCGCCGTAGCAGCCGAGCGCATAGAGCCCGCCATGCGCGAAGTTGAGGATGCGCAGCACGCCGAACACGAGCGTCAGCCCGAGCGCGACGATGAAGAGCCATGAGGCGTAGATCAGCCCGTCGAGGATGATCGTGAAGACGAGGTCCATGCGTTCCTGTCCGCGAGAAGCTGGGCGTGGAGCGGGCCGCGCCGGAGCGCGGCCCGCCGGGTTTCAGGCTGGGATCAGTCGCACTGCGCGCCGGGGAAGCCGGCGTTGATCCAGTCGAGGCTCTTCATGTCCGCCGGCGGGTTCACGCAGCGGGCCGGGAAGTCGACGGTGTCGCCGAGGATGATCTCGCCCTTGTCGTTCTTCATCGAGCGGCCGAAGCCGATCGGCTGAATCGCCTGGTGGCCGTTGCCATTGGTCATCTCGATCAGGCCGGCCGGGCTCTCCCAGGAGAAGTTCTTCATCGCCGCGGCGAGTTCCTCCGAGGTCGGCTTCTTGCCGCCATTGGCCTCCATCGCCTTCTCGACGGCGAGCTTCAGGCCCATCAGCGCCTGCGCCATGCGGTAGGGCGCCTGAACCGGCCAGACGTCATAGGCCTCGGTGTAGATTTTCCACCACCAGTCGTTGAGGTCCGACTTCGGGGCCATGAAGCCATAGGCGCCGCGGGCGCCGACGATCACGCCTTCCGGATAGTTCTTGCCGAGGCCGGGCATCGCGTGGTCGCCCGCCGAAAAGGCCACCTGGCTCCGCTGGAAAAGGCCGCGCGGCAAGCCCTGGAGCACCAGCGCCGAGTTGTCGCCGCCCCAGAGGGACGAATGGATGAGGTCCGGTTTTGCCTGCAGGAGCGCGGAGATCTCGGTGCCGTACTGGCCCGCGCCGAAGGCCGGGAAAAGCTCCGCGGCGATGGTGGCGTCGGGGTAGACCTGCTTCATCGCGGCGGTGAAGTCGGACCAGCTGTCATGGCCCCAGGCGTAATCCTGGTTAATGCCGGCGTAGGTCTTCACGTCGATGCCGAGCTTCTTCAGATAGAGCGCGAGGCCCACATTGTCCTGCGTCGCATGAGCCGCGGTGCGGAACACGTATTCGTAGCTCGCATCCTCGAAGATCCGCGGCGTGCCGCAATCGTAGAGGATGGTGAACTTCTTCAGTTCCTCGGCGACTGGCGCGATGGCGAGGCAGTCGCCCGAGCTGACATAGCCGACAACGACGTCGACGTTCTCGCGCTGCACGAGGTTGCGGTATTCCTGCACCTGCACGGTCGCGCCGCCGGCCTCGTCGATCACGACGGGGACGATCTCGAGCCCGCCGAAGCCCTTCTTGTCATAGGGCGCAGGCGCCTCGCCCTTGTTGAAGGCCTCGACCAGGATCTTGCCGCCGTTCCAGGCCGGCACGCCGAAGCTCTGCGCCGCCTGGCCGGAGAGGAAGGTCACGATCCCGACCTTGAACGTCTCCTGCGCCCCGGCCGCGCCGGCGAGGGCGAGCGCCGCCGCCGTCGTCAGCGCGGCGAGGCCGCCCTTCCGGATCACATGTCTCATTCCGCGTCTCCTCCTTGTTCGCCCGGCCGCTCATGCGCCGCCGGGCCTTCTCTTCAGTCGGCCGTCGAGGCCACGGGCTCGTCCGGGTCGAATCCGGCAAGCACATAGCCCCGTCGGAAGTCGTCGATATGCCGGCGCATCCAGGTCTCTGCGGCGGCCGCGTCGCCGGACGCCAGCGCCGCGAGAATCGCCTCATGCGCCGTCAGAAGCCGCGCGCTCGATTGCGGAAGCTGCGGCAGCATTCGCTCGTTCGCCGGAAACAGGAGCGTCGCCGCCGGCTCGCGCGCCAGCCGCCAGGCGGCGTCGCCGCCCGCTTCCGCCACGAGGGCGTGGAATTCGAGGTCGAGCCCCGTCAGGCTCGCGCCGGCCGCGACCGCGAGGCGGGTTCGAGCGAGGTTGTCTTCGAGCGCGGCGCGGCATTCGGCCGAAAGATTTCCCGCCGCCTGCGCCGCGGCCGCCGGCTCCAGCGCGCGAAGAAGCCGCCACAGCCCATCGAAACTCACCCGGCCGAGCGTCAGCGCCCGCCGCGCGCCCTCGCTCACCGTCCGCGCCTCGGGGGCGGTGGCGTAGAGCCGGCGTCCGGCGCGGCGCTCGGCCATCCCGGCCTGTTCGAGGAGGCGGAGCCCTTCCCGCGTCGTCGTGCGATGGACGCCGAGCCGGCGGGAAAGCTCGGCCTCGGTCGGCAGCCGGTCGCCGATCCGGATTCGGCCGCAGAGAATTTCGCGCGACACCGCCTCGAAGACGAGCCGATAGGCCGGCGCGGGGTCGATCGCCGCGAACCGCGCCGCATCTCCATCCCGCTCGCTCGAAGCGAAGCCGTCCATCCCAGGCGTTTCTCCCCCGCGCCCCTGTTCGCCGGGGCGTCGTTTGTCCGACAAACAGGCTAACTGTGCGCCGGCGCCCGCGTCAACCACCCGATCGCGGCCCGCGCCCCGGTTCGGGACGGCGGCCGGCGGGCATGCGACGGACGCGGCGCCGGCCTTGAGCGCGGATCTCCGCAAAGCCGCCCCACGCCCGGCGCGCGAGGGGGCGCCGCCTCGGGCCAGGAAGGGAGAGCGGGCCGCGGAGGCGGGTTAGGCGGAAGCCGCCCGCCTCATCTGTGGAAGGCGCGCGGCCCTCGCCGCCTTCCGCGCAAAGGGATCAGAGAATGAAGTCGGCGGCTTCGACGCCGTCCGGTCCGACATCGTGCAGCTTCAGGACGTCGCCGCCGCCGAAGGCGAGGTAGAGATCGCCGCCGCGAGCGCGGGCCGACGCGAGGATCTCCGCCAGCTCTCCGGTGTCCAGCTCGAAAGCGCTGACATCGAGATGATCCACCCCGCTGCGGAAGTCCTTCACCGCATCCCGCACGCCGTCGACGCCGAAGACGAAGACATCCGCGCCGGCGCCGCCCTCGTATCGGTCGCGCCCTTCGCCGCCGTCGAGCCGGTCGCCGCCGCCGCCGCCGCGGAGCACGTCGTCATCCTCGCCGCCGGCGAGAACGTCCCGCCCGCGGCCGCCGGCGAGGCGGTCGTCCCCGGCGCCGCCGGAGATCACGTCCTTGCCGCCGCCGCCGGCGATCCGGTCGTCGCCCGCGCCGCCCTCGATGCTGTCGTCGCCGCCGCGGCCGCGAATCCGGTCGTCGCCGCCTTCGCCGGAGATCCGGTCGTCCTGGCCGGAGCCGCGGAGCCGCTCGTTCCGGTCGTCGCCGACGATGGCGTCGCCCGAGCCTTGGTCGGGCGCGCCGTCATCGTCGCCGAGCGTCGCGCCGCCGCTGGCGCCGCCGGCTCCGCCGCCGGGCGCGCCCGCCGCGGAGGCGAACGCGTCGAGCCGCGCGAAGTCCTCCGCGGTCGCGGCGCGCTCCTCGATCGTCACGCCGCTGGCGTCCTTGCGCTCATAGACGCCGTCCTCGATCTCCTCCTTCGTGCCATCCGGGAAGGAGAGCTCGATCTTGCCGGGCCCGACCTCGACCACGGTCCCGTCCGCGGCGACGAATTCCTGCGTCGCCGCCACGCCAGCGGAGTCGACGATGGCGTTCAGCCGGGCGAAATCGTCCGCGGTCGCGAGGCGCTCCTCGACGGTGCGGTTGGCGGCGTTCTTGCGTTCGTAGACGCCGAATTCGATCTCTTCGCGGGAGCCGTCGGAATACCTGATCTGGATCGTGTTCGGGCCGGTCTCGATCTTGACGACGCTCGCGGGCATCGTTCCCTCCATTTCTCTGCAAAGGTTTCTTGCGAGCCGAAGATCGCCGTGGCGGCGCCTCTCCGGCAGGGGCGGAAGGCGGGCGAAATGTCGGCCGAAGGGCCGGCCCCGGCATCGGACCATGGTCCGATGCGCCGGCCGCCCGGATCGCTTACCCTCCGGGCGCGGCAGGGGGCGGCATGTGAAGATAACCACGGTCGAGGCGGGATCGGAGGAGCGCGGGCGCGGCGGCCTCGCGCTGCATCAGCGCTTCGCGCTGGCCGGCAGCGCCGTGATGCTGCTCGGCATGGCGGTGATCGGCTCCTGGGTCTCGAACGAGATCGAGATCGGCGTGGCGCGGAACTCCGCGGTCTCCAGCGCGCTCTACATGGAAAGCTACATCGCGCCGCTCAGCCAGGAACTTTCGAGCAGCGACGCGCTTTCGGCCGCGACGGAGGCGCGTCTCCGCCGCATCTTTTCGGAGCCGCCGCTCTCGGAACGGATCGTCTCGGTCAAGATCTGGAAGCAGGGCGGCCTGATCGCCTACGCCTCCGACGCGGATCAGATCGGCAAGCGATTCGAACCTGCCGACGATCTGCGCGCCGCGTGGAGGGGCCGCCTCAGCGCCTCCTTTGACGACCTGCATGACGACGAGAACGCAGGGGAGCGGCGCGCCGGCATGCCGCTGCTCGAGGTCTACAACCCGATCCATTCCATCGTGACGGGCGAGATCATCGCCGTCGCCGAGTTCTACCAGGACGCCTCCGAGCTCGAGCGGGACCTCTTCGACGCCCGCCTGAAGTCGTGGCTGATCGTCGGGGGCGTGACGCTGGCGACCTTTGCGCTCCTTTTCGGCATCGTGCGCGGCGGCAGCCGCACGATCGAGCGCCAGCATGGCGAACTGAGCCGCCGCTTCGCCGAGCTGAGCCGCATCTCGCGGCAGAACGATGAACTCCGCCGCCGCATCCAGGGCGCGTCGATCCGCTCCGCCGAGCTGAACGAGGATTATCTGAGGCGGATCAGCGCGGAGCTGCACGATGGCCCGGCGCAGGCCCTCGCCCTCGCCTCGCTCCGGCTCGACAGCCTGCTGCGCCGGCCCGAAAGCGGCGCCAAGGACGGCGAAGGCGCGGTGATCCGCGCCTCGCTCTCGGACGCGCTCCGCGACATCCGCGACATTTGCCGCGGCCTAACCTTGCCGGAAATCGAGGGGCTGACCGTCGCCGAGGCGCTGGAGATGGCGGTGGAGGCGCATCGGCGGCGAACCGGCGCCGAGGTCGCGCTCGACGATGGCGGCGTCGCCCTCCGACCGGACCATTCGACGCTGATCTGCATCTACCGCTTCGTGCAGGAGGGATTGATGAACGCCTTCCGCCACGCCCAGGGGGCCGGCCAGTCGGTAAGCTGCGCCGTGGTCGACGGCGAGCTGCAGCTCTCGGTGCGGGACGCCGGGCCGGGCTTTCCCGCCGGCGGACCACGGCCCGGCCTTGGCCTTCGCGGGCTGAGGGAGCGGGTCGAAAGCCTCGGCGGCATGTTCGCGGCCGGCGCCGCGCCGGGCGGCGGGGCGGAGCTTCAGATGCGCGTCGCGCTCGGCGGGGGCGCGGTGTGACCGACCCGATCCGCATCGTCGTCGCCGACGACCATCCGCTCTTTCGCGAAGGCGTGGTCCGCAGCCTCGCCGAGGCCGGCGGCTTCGAGGTCGTCGCCGAGGTCGGCTCGGGGCCCGAAGCCGTCGCCGCGGTGGGCGAGCACATGCCGGACCTTGCGCTTCTCGACATCTCGATGCCCGGCGGCGGCGTCGAGGCGGCTGGGGAGATCAACCGCTGCTTTCCCGCCGTCGCCATCGCGATGCTGACGGTCTCGGAGCGCGACGCGGACCTTCTCGCCTCGATGAAAGCCGGCGCGCGCGGCTACATTCTCAAGGGGGTCGGCGCCGAAGAGCTCGCCCGCGTGCTCCGCGACGTCGCTTCCGGCCAGTCCTACGTCTCGCCGGACCTTGCGGCGCGCGTCCTCTCGGCGATGCGGGGCGGCGGCGCGGGGCGGGATCCGCTCGATGCGCTGACGCGGCGGGAGGAGCAGATCCTTTCGCTGGTCGCCCGCGGCTTCTCCAACAAGGAGGTCGGCGCGGAGCTGAACCTCCAGGAAAAGACCGTGAAGCACTACATGACCAACATCCTGCAGAAGCTGCAGGTCCGGAACCGGGTCGAGGCGGCGATCGTCGCCCGGCGAGGCAAGACCGAAGCGGGCTGAGGCCGCGTGTCAGCGCGCGGCGGCGCGGGCGAGATCGGTCGCGGCGGCGACGCCGTCCACCACCTTCGCCCCGGTGGCGGCGCGGAGCGCCTCGGCATAGGGCGCCATGCCGCCGCAGCCGAGCACCAGCGCCCTTGCGCCGTCTTCCGCCAGCGCGGCGCGGGCGCAGTCGATCAGGATCGGCTCCGCGCGCGCCGGCGCCTCGTCCAGCTCCAATACAGCGAGGCCGCTGGCGCGGACGCGGGCGCAGGCCGCCTCAAGCCCGTAGCGCCGCAGGTTCGCCTCGATCACCGGAACCGAAACCGGCAGCGTGGTGATGACGGAGAACGGCCCGCCATGCAGCATCGCCACATGGAAGCCGGCCTCGCCGATGCCGATCACCGGGATCGGGACGGCGGCGCGCGCCTCGTCGAGGCCGGTGTCGTCGAAACAGGCGATGATGGCGGCGGCGCAGCCCTCCGACGCGCCGCGCCGGATCGCGGCGACGGCGCCCGGAACCGCGAGCGCGCCGTCCGCCTCGCCCTGGATCGCCGGCGGCCCGGACGCGTTGGTGACGGCCACGATCTCAACATCCGGCGCCGCGGCGGCGCGGGCGGCCGCGGCGATGGAGGCGGTCATCGCCTCGGTGCTGTTCGGGTTCACGACGAGGAGGCGCATGGCGTTCAGGCCCTCACGGTCTTCATGCCCACAGACTCCCCTTCGCCGCTCAGCCCTTCTCGGCGTAGAGCCGTTCGAAGAACTGCACCATCTCCGGCACCAGCTTCTCGCCCCAGCCCTCGGCGACGCCGAGCGAGAGCGTCTGCCGCGCGCAGCCCGACATCAGCGAAACCGCCCCGGCGTCGTCCGCCATCCGGCCGTAATAGCCGACGTCCTTCTTCGCGTTCTTCACGGTGAAGGAAAGCTGCGTCGGGTCGCCGTCCACCGCGCTCGCCTTGATCCAGTCCATCATGCCGGATTTCAGCGGGCCGGCGGACATCACCTTGTAGAGCCCCTCGCGCGGCACGCCGACCTGGTCCGCCATCACGAAGGCCTCGGACATCGCCATCGCCGTCGTCATCGCGAAGAAGTTGTTGATGAGCTTGATCTTGTGGCCGGTGCCGAGAGGCCCGAGATGGAAGGCGTTTTCGGAAATGTCCTTCAGCACCGGCTGCACCTGGGCGAAGGCTCCCTGGTCGCCGCCGATCATCAGATTGATCATGCCGTCGCGGGCCTGCGCCGGGGTGCGGGAGATCGGCGCGTCGAGATAGGCGCCGCCGGCCGCGGCGACCTCCTCGCCGAGCGCGGCGGTGGAGGCGGGGAGCGAGGTGCCGAAATCGATCACGATCGCGCCCGGCTGCAGCCCGGCCAGCACGCCCTCCGGCCCGCGCATCCGCGCTTCGACATTCGCCGAAGTATCCATGCAGAGCATCACGATGTCGGCGGCGGCGGCGACCTCCTTCGCGCTCTTCGCCTCCTTCGCGCCGCGGGCGACGGCCTTGTCGAGTTCGGTCCGGGTGCGGTTGCCGAGCACGGTCAGCGGATAGCCGAGATCGAGCATGCGCTGGCACATCGCGCCGCCCATGAGGCCGAGCCCGATGAATCCGATGGCGGGTTTCGTCATGATTTCCTCCAGTTTCTAATCGGCGAGGACGGCTTCGACGCCGCGGCGGCCGAATTCGTCCGATGATTTGGCGGCGGCGCCGTTGCCGCCGGTGGCGACCGCGATCCGCGGCGAGAGGCGGCGGATCTCCGGCAGCCCGTCCTTCGTCCAGGTCGTGACGCAGGCGTCCATCGTCACCCGCTCGATCTTCACGTCGGGCATCATCTCGCGGAAGGCGTCGTCGAGAAAGTCCCGCACCGCGGCGTTCCCGCCGGAGCGGAACCATTCGCCGACCGCCTCGGCGCTGGTCAGCTTGTCGTCGTCCGGGTCGCCGCCGAGCTTCAGCCGCCAGGCGCCGTCCGGATAGCGAACCGGCGGCAGGAGATAGGGGTCCCCCGGCCTGGTCCAGCGAAAGACGAGGGAAGGCATGGCCGAAAGCCGCCGCGCCTCCGCCTCGCTCACCTCGAAGAGCGCGACGGTGCGAGCGTTGAGCGAAAGCTCCGCCGCCCGGCCGAGCACATGGTCCGTCATCATCCCGGCGGCGACGAGCGCCCGTTCCGCCCGAACCTCGCCGGCGGCGGTGCGGACAGTCACGCCGCCCGGCCCTTCCTCGACCCCGAGCGCCGGCTCCGCGACGATCTCCGCGCCGTGGCGCCGGGCCGCCTCGGTCTGCGCCGCGACCAGCCGGCGAGGGGAGACGCAGCCCGCCCCGTTCATCTCGTGAAGCCCGGCCCAGTCCTCCGGGAAGGCGAAGTAGGGAAACCGCGCGGCGAGCGCGGCGCGGTCGAGCGCCTCGGCGACGATGCCGCGCTCCGTCGCCACCCGGCGCGCGGCGAGAAGGTGCGGCGCGCCCTCGGCCCCGGCGATCATCGCGCCGCGCGGGTCGTGGAAGGCGATACCGCTCTCCGCCTCGATCTCGGCGTAGCGGTCCATCGAGGCGGCGGCCGCGTCGGCCCAGAACGCCTCCGTCGCGATCCGCCGCGTGATCCGCCCCTCGTCGTAATGCGAGGCGAAGACGCCCTGATGGGCGCGCTTCTCCGCCGGCTCGTCCGGCCCGACGAGCGCCACCTCGTGGCCCGCCTTCGCAAGATGGCGGGCTGCGGCGGCGCCCATCAGGCCCCGCCCGACCACGGCGATGCGCATCAGGCGCGTTCGAAGGCGCGCGCCTTCAGGCCGGACTGGATTTCATAGATCGATCCCGCCTTTGCCGGCTTCGGCAGCGGAATCCGCGCCGGGACGGGTTCGAGACGCGGCCGATCGGTCGGTTCGCCGCAGAGCATCCGGGTGTTGTAGTCCTCAAGGCTCTGGAACGTCGTGGCCGAGCCCATGATCGGAAAGGCGTCCGCCGCCATCATCTCGTAAAAGAGCATCCGCCGGTCCTTCGACGAGCGGTTGAGCGCCGAGCCGTGCACCGCGTGGCCGTGATGGATCGAGATGGAGCCGGCCGGCCCGGTCAGCACCGCGGCGTCTCTCTGGTCGAAGCCGCTCGCGGCGAGGTCCATCGCGCCGACGAAGACGCCGTCCTGGAAATGGTCGTGGATCGGCCCCTTGTGGGAGCCGGGGAACACCATCAGCGGCCCGTTCTCGGGCGCCAGATCGTCGATCAGCACGCCGATCGCCAGCACGTCGGCGTTGGTGTGGGGGTAGAAGGCGAAGTCCTGGTGCCACTCCACCGCCGCGCCGTAACCCGCCGACTTCATGTTGAGCTTGGTGGTGTGGAGCCGGAGGTTCGGCCCGATCAGGTCCCGCGCCGGGGCGAGGATCCAGTCCGAGCGCATCAGCTTCGCCACCGGCTCGGAGATCGTGTGCGGCAGCTTAATCCGGCGGACCCGCGGCGCGTCGGGGCTGTGGCTGTCCTCGAGGTCGAGCCGCGCGTTCGACTCGGTCATGCCGCGCGCCTCTTCCTCGAAGCGGCGGATCTCGGCGCGGATCTCCTCGATGATCTCGAGCGGCACGCGCCGCTCCAGCAGGAGATAGCCGTTCTCCTCGTAGAACGACTTCTGCGCCTCGGTGAGCGCCTCCATCACGACCTCCTGAGGGATTCGAGCCCTGACCAGTCGAAGGCGACGCCATGGCCCGGCCGTTCCGGCGCGCGGGCGAAGCCTTCCGAAATCTCTAGCGGATGCGCGATGAACCGGTCGAGCCCGAAACCGTGCGCTTCGAGGTAGGAGGCGTTCGGCGCGGCGGCGAGGAGGTGGACGGTGAAATCGTGCGCGCCGTGGCTCGTCACCGGCAGGCCGAAGGCCTCGGCGAGCTTCGCCACCTTCATGAAGACGGTGACGCCGCCGCAATTCGTCACGTCCGGCTCGGGGAAGGTGACGGCCCCGGCGGCGACGAAGGCGCGAAACTCGGCGAGGGTGCGGAAATTCTCCCCGGTCGCCACCGGCAGGCCGCCCTCGCGGACGACGCGGGCATGGCCCGCCATGTCTTCCGGTTCGCAGGGCTCTTCCAGCCAGGTCGGGTCATAGGGCGCGAAGGCGCGGGCGGCGCGGACGGCCTGGTCGCCGGTCCATTTCATGTTGGCGTCGAGCATCAGCGGAAAGCCGTCGCCGAGAAAGTCCCGCATCGCGGCGACCTTGGCGACATCATCCGAAAGCCGTTCGCGCCCGACCTTCATCTTGATGGCGCGAAAGCCCCTCGCGAGGTTCCCTTCCGTCTGCGCGATCAGTTCGTCGGCGGAGAGCATCAGGTCGATGCCCCCGGCATAGCACTTCACCATCGGGTCATGGCCGCCGAGATGCCGCCAGAGCGGCCGCCCGGCCTTCTTCGCCGCAAGGTCCCAGAGCGCGATGTCGAAGGCGGAGATGGCCAGCACGGTCGGCCCGCCGCGCCCGCCGTAATGCGTCCCCCACCAGACCTTCCGCCAGAGCGCCTCGATCCGCTCCGCCTCCTCGCCGCGGACGATCTCGGCGATCTCCCGCCCGAGCACGTCGTGCACGGCGCCGCCGTTCCGGCCGCAGGTGAAGGTGTAGCCGACGCCCTCCGCCCCGTCCGAGTCCGTCACCCGCGCGGTGACGATCTCGAAGGCGCGCATCTCGCCGTGCATCGAGTCCGTCAGCGTCGTCGCGAGCGGGATCTCGTAGAGATCCGAACGGACCCGTTCGATGGTCGCGGGCATCCGGGGCCTAGAGGAATACGGTCGTGATCTGCGGGAAGAGGAGGATGATCGCCAGCACGAACACCTGCATCGCCATGAATGGCAGGAAGCTCGCGAAGATCGACGGCAGGGTGATCGACGGCGGGCAGACCGACTTCAGATAGAAGGCGGCCGGGCCGAAGGGCGGCGAGAGGAAACTCACCTGCATGTTCACGCAGAAGAGGATTCCGAACCAGACCTTCACCAGCGTCACCGAATCGAGCCCGCCGAAGAGGCCGAACTCCTCCTTCGGCAGCTTCAGCACGATCGGCAGGAACACCGGCATGACCAGGAGGACGATGCCGGTCCAGTCCATGAAGGCGCCGAGGAAGAGGAAGACGACCATCATGAAGAGGAGGACGCCCATCGTCCCGAACTCGAAGCCGAGGATCAGGTTGGCGACATAGGTCGGCCCGCCGGCGATGGTGTAGGCGCCCGCCAGCGCCGTGGCGCCGAAGGTGACCCAGATGATCGTGCCGGTGGACTTGAAGGTCCGCATCGCGGCTTCGCGGAGCAGCCTGAACGAGAACTCGCCGCGCAGGATGATGAGGACGAGCACCGCGACCGAACCCATCGCCGCGGCCTCGGTGATGCCGGTGACGCCGCCGTAGATCGAACCGAGGACGACGAAGACGATGAGAAGCGGCGCGAGGAGGCCCTTGCCGTTGGCCCAGGCCTCGCCCGCCGTCTTCTTCCCGTGCAGGCCGAAGATGAAGCCGAGCACGACGAGAAGGAGCGCGCCGAAGATCAGCGCCGTCTCCGTGTCGTTCCAGCGGGTCGTCTCGTCGAAGGCGCCGGTGACGTTGAGGACGATCATGCGAACCAGAACGGCGGCGGCGAAGGCCCCGGCCATCATCGCGAGGAGGACGGCGCCGTAGCGCCGCTTCTGCGCGCCGGTCATGTCCTCCGGCTTCGGATCCGGCAGCGGCGCCTCCTGCGGCCGGAGCCGGGTGCGCACGAAGATGTAGAGCATGTAGCAGCCGGCCAGGATGAAGCCCGGCAGGAAGGCCGCGGTGAAGAGCGCGGAGATCGAGGTCTCGGTGATGAGGCCGTAGAAGATCAGCACGATCGAGGGCGGGATCATCGTCCCGAGACTGCCGCTGGCGCAGATCGTGCCGATGGCGAGGTTCTGGTTGTAGCCGAGCCGCAGCATCTGCGGCAGCGCGATCAGGCCGAGCAGCACCACCTCGCCGCCGATGATGCCCGACATCGCCGCCATCACCACGGCCATGATCGCCGTCACCATGGCGACGCCGCCGCGGGTGCGGGAGAGCCAGGCCGAAAGCGAGGTGTACATGTCCCGCGCAATGCCGGATCGCTCCAGCAATACCGCCATGAAGATGAATAACGGCACCGATATCAGGACGTAGTTCGTCGTGATCGAATAGAGCCGTTGCGCCAGGATGTTGAGCGGCCCGGTGCCGAACGTCTTGAAGAGAAGGTCCGGCCCGAACTTCATCACCATCACGACGACGGCGAGAAAGCCCGAAGCGAAGCCGAGCGGCATGCCGATCGCGAGCAGCACGAACATGCCGATCAGCACGACGAGAGAGATCGTCCCGATGTCGTACACGGCTTCAGCCCCTCTCTGCGTCGGCGCCGACCGCGGCGCGGAGCGACTCGATCTCGTCCTCCTCCTCCTCGTGGGTCTCCACCTTGTTCCAGTCGAACACGAGGTTGGAGAGCGCCTGCACGGCGAGGATCGTCAGGGTCAGGAGGATCAGCGGCTTGATCGTGGCGGGGATGGGCGGATCCCACGCGGTGCCGAACTTCTCCCAGCGGTTCAGCTTCGCCCAGGCCTCGCCGAACCCGCCCCAGACCACGCAGAAGGCGAAGATCGCCACGCAGATGAAGGAGAGCACGTCGCAGGTCTTGCGGAGCCAGCGCGGCGCGGCGTCGTAGATGATCGTGATCCGGATGTGGCTCCGCTGCTGCAGAGAATAGAGCCCGGCGGTGAGATAGATGCCCCCCGCCACCCAGAGCGACATCTCGTTCACCCAGATCGTGGGTTTCGCGAAGACGTACCGCATGAAGACTTCGTAGAACATGATCGCCACGACGAAGGGCACGGCCCACATCGCCAGACGAGAAAAGCCCCATGTCGTGAGATCGACCGGGCCGGTGCGCTCGTGCTCTTTCACGGGAGCCTCCCTTGGAGGAAGGGAAGGCGGGCGGCCCGCGTAGGGCCGCCCGCGACGGGGGTCTTCAGGCCCGGCGCCTTACTTGATGAGGCCGAGCACCTTCAGATAGGCGCGGTGGCTCTCGATCAGCGCCTTCGCCTCGTCGGTCGTGCCGAACGGCTCCCACTGGGCGAGCGCCGCCTCGCGGAACTTCGTCCGCTCCTCGGTCGACCAGGCCGCCACCTCGACGCCGCTCTCGCGCAGCTTCGCGGCCGCCTCTGCGTTCGACTTCTCGAAGGTGAGCGCGGTCTGGAGCGCAAGGGCCTGCATCGCCGTCGACATGATGCGGCGGTGATGCTCGGGCATCCCGTCCCACACGTTCTTGTTGCAGGCGAGATGGTCGGACGGCATCGAGTGGAAGCCGGGGAAGTTGGTGTACTTCGCGATGTCGTAGAGGCCGAGGCCCACGTTGTTCGCGATGCCCGAGGCGTCGGCGCCGTCGATGATGCCGCTCTCGAGCGCGGTGAAGATCTCGGTGAAGTCCATCACGATCGGGCTGGCGCCGATGGAGGCGAAGATGTTCGTCTCGAGGCCCGGCGGGGAGCGGAACTTCCAGTCCTTGAAGTCCGCCATGGAGCGGATCGGCTTCGTCGAGGCGAGGCTCTCCTGGCCATAGACCCACCAGCCGACGAGCTGCATGTCGAACTTGTTGTAGAGCTTCTGCGCCGCCTCGAGACCGCCGCCGTAGTAGAGCCGGGAGAGCTGCTGATAGGGCGTGTCGTAGCCGCCCATGATGTCGCCGACGAACTGGAAGGCCGGGTTCTTGCCGGTCTGGTAGGCGCCGCCGGTCATGTCGCAGTCGAGGATGCCCGTCGCCGCGGCGTCGAAGGTCTCGACCGAGGAGACGACGGAGGACGAGAAGAACATCTCGATCGCGATCTCGCCGTTCGACATCGTCTGGACGTTGTCGACGAACTGCTGCGCGAGCTTGCCGGAGACGGTCTCCGGCGCGTAGTGCGTCTGGATGCGCAAGCTCGTCGTCTGCGCCATCGCGGCGCCCGCGACGAAGGCGGCGACGGCCGCGGCGGCGAATCCGGCTCCGATCGAATGCAGTCTCATCTCATTCCTCCCCGAGGATGGTTTGCGTTCATTGAGCGCCCGGCATTTGCGCCGCGGCTTGAACGGGACGCTAGCAAGCAAGCCGCGGGCGGACAACGGCCTTTGCGAAATTCCTTTGAATTTCGAAATTCCGCCCTATGCTCGCGAAAAAACGGGATGGAAACGACATGACCGCACCCGCCGGCGCCTCCGCCGGCCCTTATGCGCGTCTCCGCGAGGATCTGGTGACGGGCGCGATCCCGCCCGGGGAGCGGCTGCAGCCGAAACTTCTGGCCGCGCGCTACGCCACATCCGCCGCGGCGATTCGCGAGGCGCTGATCCGCCTCGCGGCCGAGGGGTTCGCGCTCTCGCTGCCGCAGCGGGGCTTCCGCGCGCCGACGCCGACGCCGGACACGGTCTGGGAGATCGCCCATTTCCGCATCATGCTGGAGGCCGAGGGGGCGCGGCTCGCCATCGCCCGCGGTGGCGTGGAATGGGAGGCGAACCTCACCGCCGCGCATCGAAGGCTCGAACATCTCGAGGCGCGGATGCGTGGGGAGGCGCTCGACACGGCGAAGCTGCGGCTCTGGTCGGGCTCCGACCGGGCCTTTCATGAGGCGCTGATCGGCGCCTGCGGCTCTCGGCTCCTTCTCTGGCAGCACCGCGCCGTCTTCGACCGTTTCAAGCAGCACGTTGTGGCGATGGACCGGACCCTCGGCTATCGCGGCGCGGCGCTGATCCGCGAGCACGCGGACATTCTGGACGCCGCCCTCAGCCGGGACGCGGAAGGCTGCGCCGCCGCCCTCGCGCGGCACTTCGAGGTCTACCGTAGCGTCACCCCAGCCCCCCCGGCGTAAGGGCTTCCGCGCGCCCGGCGCCGGCCCTAAGACTCCCGCTGAACCAAGGAGGAACCCGACATGGCGGAAGCCGCCTTCATCTATGACGCGATCCGCACGCCGCGCTCGAAGGGCAAGCCCGACGGGACGCTGCACGAAATGAAGCCGATCGACCTCGTGACCACCTTGCTCGACGAGATGCGCGCCCGGCACGACCTCGACACCTCGCGCGTCGACGACGTCATGCTCGGCTGCGTCATGCCGGTGATGGAGCAGGGCTCGGTCCTGCCGAAGGTCGCGCTCCAGAAGGCCGGCTGGGACGAAAGCGTCGCCGGCGCGCAGGTGAACCGCTTCTGCGCCTCCGGCCTCGACACCTTCAACACCGCCGCCGCCAAGGTCGCCTCCGGTTGGGAGGATCTCGTCTGCGCCGGCGGGTTCGAGAGCATGTCCCGCGTGCCGATGGGCTCTGATGGCGGCCCCTTCGCCGAGGACCCGGAAACCTCCATCGTCACCGGCTTCGTGCCGCAGGGCATCGGCGCAGACCTCATCGCCACGATCGAGGGCTACAGCCGCGACGACGTGGACGCCTTCGCCGTCCGCAGTCAGAAGCTCGCCGCCGCGGCGCGCGACAACGGCTGGTTCGACCGTTCCGTGGTCCCGGTCCGGGATGAGAACGGCGTCGTCGTCCTGCAGCGCGACGATTTCATCAAGCCCGACACCGACATGCAGAAGCTCGGCGCGCTGAAGCCCTCCTTCGAAGGGCCCGGCGGCATGGGCTTCGACGCCGTGGCGCTGAAGAAATACCCCGACGTTGAGCGCATCCTCCACGTCCACACGCCGGGCAATTCCTCCGGCATCGTCGACGGCGCCTCGCTGGTTATGGTCGGCAACGAGCGGGTCGGCAAGGATCTCGGCCTCAGCCCGCGCGGCCGGGTTCTTTCCATCGGCCTCACCGCGACCGAGCCCACGATCATGCTCACCGGCCCCGCCCCGGCGGCGCGGAAGGCGCTGAAGAAGGCCGGGCTGACGATGGACGACATCGACCTCGTCGAGATCAACGAAGCCTTCGCCTCCGTGGCGCTGAAGCTCCAGGCCGATCTCGACGTGCCGGAGGAGAAGCTGAACGTGGTCGGCGGCGCCATCGCCATGGGCCACCCGCTCGGCGCGACCGGCGGCTGCCTCGTCTCCACCATGCTGGACGAGCTGGAGCGGCGGAAGCTGAAGCGGGCGCTGATCTGCATGTGCGTCGGCGGCGGCATGGGCATCGCCTCCATCATCGAGCGGGTGTGAGCATGACCGAGACCCATCCCGACATCCGCTACGAGAAGGACGCGGACGGCATCGTCACCGTCACGCTCGACCTCTCCGGCCAGTCCGCCAACACGATGAACGCCAGGTTCGTCCCGGCGATGGACTGGGCGATGGCGAAGCTGAAGGCGGAGGAGGGGCTGAAAGGCGTCGTCTACGCCTCCGCCAAGAAGACCTTCTTCGCCGGGGGCGACCTCAACATCCTCGGCTCGATGACCGAGGCAAACGCCGAGACGCTGCATTACGTCGAGGACAACAAGCGCCCCTATCGCGAGATCGAGAAGCTGCCCGTCCCGGTCGTGGCGGCGATCAACGGCGCGGCGCTCGGCGGCGGCTATGAGCTTTGCCTCGCCTGCAACCGCCGCATCGTCGCCGACGAGCCGGCCGCCGTGGTCGGCCTGCCGGAAGTGACGCTCGGGCTCCTGCCCGGCGCCGGCGGCGTCGTCCGCCTCACCGCGCTTCTCGGCCTCGAAAAGGCGCTGCCGGTCCTCCTCGAGGGCAAGCCCTACAAGCCTGCCGAGGCGAAGGCGCTCGGCCTCGTCGACGAGGTCGTGGCGAAGGCGGACCTCATCTCCGCCGCCAAGGCCTGGATCAAGGCGAACCCCGCCGAGGCGGTCCAGCCCTGGGACAGGAAGGGCTTCCGCTATCCCGGCGGCGAGATCACCGACCCGAAGCTGAAAGGCCTCATCTCCGTCGCCCCGGCGGTGCTGGTGAAGCGCACCCGCGGCCTCATGCCGGCCCCGGAGAAGATCCTCGACATCGCCGTCAACTCGATGCGCATGAGCCTCGAGGCCGCGCTCCGGATGGAGAGCCGCGGCCTCTGCACGCTGATGATGACGACGGAGTGCAAGGCGGCGATCGCCACCTTCTTCTTCGGCCGCCAGGCGATCAAGGCCGGCAAGGCGCGCCCGGCGGGCGAGCCGTGGAAGCCGGGTTCGGTCGCCGTGCTCGGCGCGGGCATGATGGGCGCCGGGATCGCCTGGGCGCAGGCCTCTGCGGGCATGAAGACCATCCTCCGCGACACCGAAATCGCGAAGGCCGAGAAGGGCAAGGCGCATTCGGAAAGGCTCGTCGCCGCCGCGGCGAAGCGCGGCCGGATGAGCCCCGAAAAGGGCGCCGCGCTCCTCTCCCGGATCGAGCCGACCGAGAACGATGCCGCCTTCGAGGGCGTCGACCTCGTCGTCGAGGCGGTGTTCGAGGACGTCTCGCTAAAGGAGAAGGTGATCGCCGAAACCTTCCCGCGGCTCGCGCCGGGCGGGATCTACGGCTCCAACACCTCCACCCTGCCGATCTCGCTGCTGGCCGAGTCGGCGCCGGACCCGAGCCGCTTCATCGGCCTCCACTTCTTCTCGCCGGTCGAGAAGATGAAGGTGGTCGAGATCATCGTCGGCAAGAAAACGTCCGACGACACGCTGCGGAAGGGCTACGACTACGTTTCCGCGCTCGGCTACATGCCGATCGTCGTCAACGACGCCCGCGGCTTCTTCACCTCCCGCGTCTTCGGCACCTACATGGACGAGGGCCAGGCGCTCCTGATGGACGGGATGAGCCCGGTCGCCATCGAGCGCGCCGCCTGGCGCGCCGGCATGCCGGTCGGCCCGCTCGCGGTGCATGACGAGGTTTCGATGGTCCTCTCGAAGAAGGTCCACGACACCCACAAGGCGCTCGACGCGCGGCTCGGCGTGAAGGACGGCTTCCCCGCCGACGGCTCGCACACCCAGGCGGTCGCACATGCGATGGTGGAGATGGGCCGCGGCGGCCGCCACTATGGCGGCGGCTTCTACGACTATCACCCCGACGGGACGAAAACGCTCTGGCCCGGCCTTGCGCAGTTCGCGAAGGGCAATGGCGGGATCGAGATGTCGGAGGCCGAGGACCGGTTGATCTACCGCCAGGTGATCGAGACGCTGCGCTGCTTCGACGAGGGCGTGCTCCGCACCGAGGTGGAGGCCAATCTCGGCGGCATCTTCGCCATCGGCTTCCCGGCCCATACCGGCGGCGCGCTCCAGTTCATTCGCGGCGTCGGCGTCGAGGCTTTCGCGAGGCGGGCGGCCGAACTCGCCGAACGCTGGGGCCCCCGCTTCGCGGTGAAGCCCTCCGCCCTTGCGAAGCTCGAAGGCGAGAAGGCGGCGGCCTGAGGCGCTGAGCGGCGGAGCCGGCGCCTCCGCGCCGGCTCCCTTCCACATTGCGATGACCCACGAGGCGGCGGGTCGAAGCCGTCGAATGCGTCGGCTGCGACCGCAGCCGGACAGCCGCCCTCCGCCCCGCGATTCGAACGCCACAATCCGGGCCGGCCTGGCCACCCGCGTCCTCAGCGTCGCCACCGATCACCGGCCGGCGGCTGTCGAGGTCGCGCCGGCGGAGGCGGGGATTCCGGCAAGTGCGATGGCGTGGCGGGGCGGCGCCGGGCGCTTCGCGTCGAGTTCACCGCAGACCCTGCAGGCGCCGCGACGCGCGATCGCGAGAAATGCGTCGCACGCGATCTGCTGCGCCCCCCGCTTTTCTCCCCCATCCGGGGTCAAAGTCGGGCCCACGCGTCCGGGACGCGACTCGGCGGCGCCCCCGCATGCGTCTCGACCTTGCGATCTATCTGGTTGTTATGGTGCTGCGAGAGAGGATTGAACTCTCGACCTCTCCCTTACCAAGGGAGTGC
>CALFYQ010000199.1 GCA_937952085.1 uncultured Paracoccaceae bacterium
CGGGCTCGCCGATCAGCACCGGGTTGTTCTTGGTGCGGCGCGAGAGCACCTGGATGGTGCGGCGGATTTCCTCGTCGCGGCCGATCACCGGGTCGAGCTTGCCCTCGCGGGCGGCCTCGGTGAGATCGCGCGCGAATTTCTTCAGCGCCTCGAAATTCGCCTCGGCGCCCGCGCTGTCGGCGGTGCGGCCCTTGCGGATGTCGTTGATCGCGGCGTTGAGATTCTGCGGCGTGACGCCGGCGGCGGCGAGCGCCTTGCCGGCCTCGCTGTCCTTCGAGAGCGCCAGCGCGGTGAGAAGCCGCTCGGCGGTGACGTAGCTGTCGCCGGCCTTCTGCGCCACGGCCTCCGCCTCGGCGAAGACCTTGGCGGTGCGCGTGTCGAGCATTAGCTGCCCGTCGCCGCCCGAGACGGACGGGATGCGGGACACGGCCGCGTCCACCGCCGCCTTCGCCGCCGCGGCGTCGCCGCCGGCGCGGGAGATCAGCGCGGAGGCGGCGCCTTCGCGGTCATCCAGCATGGCCTTGAGGACGTGCTCGGGCAGAAAGCGCTGGTGCCCTTCGCGGAGCGCGATGGTCTGGGCGGCCTGGACGAACCCCTTCGCCCGATCGGTATAGGTCTCGAAATTCATCTTCCCTCCTGGCCCGGCCTTCTCTGACGCCCGTTCGGCGCGCCAACTTGCCGTCCTGCAGATTTCGGCTCCCTTGACGGGCCGCCGCTGCGGATGTGGTGAATATGCAACGGTCGCGCAAGAGACCGGCTTGCCTTTCCGGCGTTTCCCGGCCATTGCGGCGAGATGTCCGACCCTCGCCTCATCGTCGCGCTCGACCCGCCCCATGTGCCGCACGCCGTCGCCGGCGAGGCGATGGCGGACCGGCTCGGCGATGCGGTGGAGTTCTACAAGATCGGCCTCGGCATGCTGACGGTCGGCGGGCTGGCGCTGGCGCTGGAGCTGAAGGAGCGCGGCAAGCGCGTCTTCCTCGACATGAAGTTCTTCGACATCGGCGCGACGGTGGAGGCCGCGGTCTCCGGCATCGCCGGGCTCGGGCTCGATTTCCTCACCGTGCACGGGGATCCTTCGGTGGTCCGCGCCGCGGTGAAGGGGCGTGGACGGTCGGAGACGAAGCTCCTCGCGGTGACGGTGCTGACCTCGCTCGACCGGGGCGATCTCGACGAGGGGATGACAGTACCCGGCCCGCTGGGCGGCATCGTCGTGGAGCGGGCGCGACGGGCGCTGGAGGCCGGCGCGGACGGGGTGATCTGCTCGCCGCAGGAGGCGGCGCTGGTGCGCGCGCTGCCGGTCGCGGCGGGGCGGCTGATCGTCTGCCCCGGGGTGCGGCCCGCGGGCGGCGTGAAAGGCGACCAGAAGCGCGTGGCGACGCCCTCAGAGGCGCTTTCTGCCGGGGCGGACCATGTTGTGGTCGGCCGCCCGGTCGTCGCGGCGGCGGACCCGGCGGCGGCGGCGCGGGCGATCCTGTCCGAGATCGACAGCGTCGCCTGAGGCGGGCCGCCTGGATCCATCTGACCACATCGGCGCCAACTGAGCGGCGCGAAGAGGGGCGCGACCGACCCAGGTTGGGCGCCCTGACGATTGGGCGGGTGTGGTTGATGGCCCCGCCCCGGACGACCGCTGAGCTTCTTGAAACGGCGGAGGGCGCCCGACCCCGGGATGGGTCGGTCGCGGACCGGGCTGGTCGCCCGGGCCAAGGGATGAGCGGGCCGCTCCGGCGATAGTCGACCGGCTCGAAGGTTAGGACTTCGCCCTACCGGCCGAACCCGGCGGCCTGCGGCAGCCAAAGCGCCAGCGGCGGCCAGGCCCAGACGAGGGCGAGGCCGATGAGGAGGAGCCCGACATAGGGCGCGGCGCCCCGCACCACCTCGGCCAGCGGCGCCCCCGTCACCCCCTTGATGACGAAAAGGTTCATGCCGACCGGCGGGGTGATCAGCGCCAGTTCGAGGTTGATCATCAGCATCACGCCGTACCAGACCGGGTCGATCCCCAGCGCCATCATCGAAGGCAGAAGGATCGGCGTGGTGATGAGAATGATCGCGATCGTCTCGAGGAACATGCCGAGGATGAAGATCGCCGCCATCACGACGAGGATGAAGGCGGTCTGGCCGAGGCCCAACGCTGTCACCGCCTCGACGATCTCGGCCGGCAGGCGGATGATGGTGACGGCATGGCCGAAGAGCCCGGCCGCGGCGACGATGGTGAAGAGCATCGCCGTCGTCCGCATCGTCTCCAGCGCGCAGTCCCAGAGATCCCCGAGCGAGACGTTGCGATAGGCGAAGCGCGCGACGAGGACGGCGTAGAGCGCGCCGACCGCCGCCGCCTCCGTCGCAGTGAAGACGCCGAGATAGATGCCGCCGAGCACGATGGGCGGCATCAGGATCGCCCAGAGCGAACGGCGGAACGCGCGGCCAAGCGCGCGGAAGCCGGCGAAGGGCTCGCCGCCGATCTCCGGGTTGCCGCGGGCCTGCGCCCAGGAGAAGAGCGCGAAGATCAGCGCGATGACGAGGCCGGGCAGAAGCCCGGCGAGAAAGAGCGCGCCGATCGAGGCGTCCGTCACCACCGCATAGAGGATCATCGGCCCCGAGGGCGGGATCAGGATGCCGAGCGTGCCGCCCGCGGCGATCACGCCATAGGCGTTCCGCGCCGGATAGCCGAAGCGCCGCATCTGCGGGATCGCGGCCGAGCCGATGGTGAGCGCCGTGGCCACCGAGGAACCGGAAATGGTGGCGAAGATGGTGCAGGAGAGGATGGTCGCGAAGCCGAGCCCGCCCTTCACATGGCCGACGACCTTGTTCGCCATGTCGAAGAGGTCGTCCACCACCTTCGCCTTGATCATCACGTGGGCCATGAAGGCGAACATCGGGATGGCGGCGATCAGCGGGTTGTCGAGCGCGGCGAAGATCACGTCCGCCATCGCGTCGATCCGGCCCTCGAAGAGCCAGAGCACGCCGAGCGAGACCAGCATCAGCGCCGCGAAGATCGGCAGGCCGGTGAGGAGGAGCGCGATCAGCGCCCCGAAGATCAGGAACGCCGTCATCCGCGCCGCGCCGCCAGATCGACCAGCCGGAGAAGCGCGATAAGGCCGAGCAGCGCGCCGCCGACGACCAGCGTCGACTGCGGAATCCACATCGGCGCCTCAAGATAGCCCGAGGAGTAAGCCCCGAAGCCATAGGAGAAATGCGCTGTGTGCCAGCCTGTATACAGGAGCGCGGCGGCGATCCCGAGCGCGGCGAGATGCGAGGCGGCGGCGAGCGCCGCGCGGCCGAAGCGCCCGTAGCGCGTCGAGAGCACGTCCACCCGGATATGCTCCTCCCGCCGGTAGCATTCGGCGACGCCGAACATGACGATGACGACGACGAGATAGCCGGTCAGCTCCTCCGCCCCGCGGATCGGCGCATCGGCCAGATAGCGGCCGCCGACATTCGCCGCGGTGAGCGCGAGGATGACGAGGATGACCGCGGCCGCCAGCCAGCCGAAGGCGCCGGCGACGATCGCGGCGAGGCGGGAGGCGGCCGTCGGGGCCGCCTCCCCTGTCTCGGGCGAAGGGATCATCGCCTACTGGAGCTTCTCGACCAGTTCGAGGAGCGTCTTGCCGTCCTTGCCGGTCTCCTCGGCGAAGCCCTCGTTGAAGGGCGGCTGCATCACCGCCCTGATCGCGGCGTTCTCCTCGTCGCTCGCGATGTGGACCTCGGCGCCCTTCTCGCGGAGCTGGTCCGGCGCGGCCGCCGCGGCCTCCTGCGAAGCCTCCAGCGCCCAGATCGCCGCCTTCGCGCCGGCCTCGTCGAGCGCCGCCTTCTGCGCGTCGGTCAAACCGTCATAGAAGCTCGGGTTGAGATAGCCGTGGAGATAGGCGGCGAGGACCGGGACCACCACGAAATGGTCCTGCACCTCGTAGTATTTGCGGCTCACCGCGGCGGCGACGTCGGTGACCGCGGCGTCGATCACGCCGGTGGCGAGCGCCTGGTAGACCTCGGAGCCCGGCATCGAGACGGTGGTGGCGCCCATGGCGACGAGGCCGCGGTCAAAGGCCGGGCCGATGCCGCGCATCTTGACGCCCTTGAAGTCCTCCGGCGCCTTCAGGAACTTGCCCTTGGAGGTGAAGACCGAGGTGTTGGTCTGGAACATCCAGACCACGTTCTTCACACCCTTCTCCTCCAGCTTCTGCGAGAGGAGCTGCGCCGCCTCGGAATTGTGCCACTTCTTCCAGGCCTCGATCGAGGTCATCGTGTAGGGCCCGAGCGTCACGTTCATCAGCGGCAGCGTCTTGCCCCACTGGAAGTTCAGCGAGAAGGCGCATTCGATGTCGCCCTTCGCCACGGCGAGGATGTTGTCCTTCGCCTTGACGAGGCTGTCGGCCCCGAAGACCTGAACGTCGATCTCGCCATGGGTCAGCGTCTCGACCTCGGCCGCCCAGCGGTCGACGACCTGGGCGATGTGGTGGGCGGGCGGCAGCTGGTGGCTGCAGCGCATCGCCGTGGCGGCCTCGGCCGCGCCGGCGAAGAGCGGCAGGGCCGCCGCCGCGAGGATCAGTCGTTTCATCGGGTTCTCTCCCTTTCGTCGTCTGGTCGTTTCCTGCGCCCCGGGTCTCCGCCCGTCAGGCGCGCCATTCCATGTTGCCGGGCGGGCCGGCGCGGCCGACGGCGCCGTAGAGCGGCTCCTCCGGCATCGTTTCGGCGATGATCTGCCTCAACGGGCGGAGCGCGTCGAGATCGATCCCGGTCGGGAAGCCCATCCGCTCGCAGAGGAAGACGAGATCCTCGAAGGCGACGTTGCCGGTGGCGCCGGGCGCGAAGGGGCAGCCGCCGAGCCCGGCCAGCGCGCCGTCGAGCACCCGGCAGCCGGCGTCGAGCGCCGCGGCGGCGTTGGCGATCCCCGCGCCGCGGGTGTCGTGGAGGTGGACGATGAAAGGCGCGCCGCCGGCGAGCTTCGCCATGCCCGCCGAGAGCGCCGCGACCTGCCGCGGCCCGGCATAGCCGACGGTGTCGGCGACCCCCACCACGTCGGCGCCGGCCTCGTAGAGCCGGCCGGCGAGGCGGAGCACCTCATCCGGGTCCACCGCGCCGGCGATGGAGCAGCCGAAGGACATGGCGATTCCGGCGTTGAGCGCGGCCGCGCCGCCGGCCGCCTTCCGCATCGCGTCGGCGCGGGCGACGAGGGCGACCGCCTCGTCGCGGCTGCGGCGGGCGTTGGCGCGGCTGTGCTCTTCGGTGGCCGAGACGACGCAGACGATCTCGTCGACGCCGCTCGCCAGCGCGTCCTCGAGCCCCCGTTCGTTGAGGGCGAGCGCGGCGGAGCGGGCGCCGGGGAGCGCCTTCGACGCTTCGATCAACGCCGAAAGGTCGGCGAATTGCGGGAAGCGCGCGGCGGGCAGGAACGAGCCAAGCTCGAAGGTCCGCACCCCGGAGGCGTGCTCCTTCCGCAGCCATTCGATCTTGCGTTCTGTCGGCGGGAAGCCGCGGGAGATCTGGAGCCCGTCGCGGAGGCCGACCTCGCGCAGCGTCACCCGGTCCGCCGGATAGCCGTTCATGCCGCCGCCTTCCGGCCGGTCGCGGCCGCGATCTCCTCGGCGGAGAGGCCGAGGGCGGAGAGCACCTCGTCGGTCTGCTCGCCGGGCGCGGCGACATCGCCGCCGCCCGTCACCATCTCGCCATCCGCTTCGAAGGGGAGCGAGGGGGCGCGGAAGGTCTCGCCGGTCCAGGCGCGGGAGGCGACAAGGCCGCCGGGGCGCATGACGTGCGGGTCATCGAACATGTCGCCGGGCTTCGCGATCGGGGCGTAGGGGATGCCGAGCCCTTCGAGCCGGGCGCAAAGCTCCGCCTTGCCGCGGCCCTTCACCGCCTCGGCGATGATCGGCAGGGTGCGGGCGCGGGCGTCGATCTGCTGCATCCGGGTCGCGAGGCTGGGATCGTCCAGCAGGACCTTGAGGCCAAGCTCGCCGCAGAGCGCCGTCCACTGCCCCTCGGTGACGGCGCCGAGGAACACCTGCTCGCCCTCCGCCGTCTCGAAGATG
This sequence comes from uncultured Paracoccaceae bacterium, assembly GCA_937952085.1. GTDB lineage: Bacteria > Pseudomonadota > Alphaproteobacteria > Rhodobacterales > Rhodobacteraceae > Pikeienuella. The sequence goes on from CALFYQ010000199.1 coordinate 6,021, forward strand.
TCGTAGACCGGCCAGGAGAAATCCCGCTCCGGCATCGGCGGCGGGTTCCGCCCCTCGAACTCGAACTGCACCATGTGCTGGGCGACGAGGAGGAGGCAGTTCTCGAACAGGCCGACGCGGATCGAGCGGCCCTTGCCGGTCTCCTTCCGCTCCATCAGCGCGCTCACGACGCCGAGCGCGCCGAAGAGCCCGCCCATGATGTCGTTCGCCGAGGAGCCGACGCGGAGCGGCCGGCCGGACGGGCCGGTCATGTAGGCGAGGCCGGTCATCATCTGCACCACCTCGTCCATCGCCGTCCGGTCCTGGTAGGGGCCGGAGAGGAAGCCCTTGTGCTGGGCGAGGATCAGGCGGGGGTATTTCCTGCGGAGCGCCTCCGGGTCCGCGCCCATCCTGGTCAGCGCGGCGTCGCGGAAATTCTCGAGGAACACGTCCGCTGTGGAGAGCAGCCGGTCGAGCGCGGCGCGGCCGGCCTCGGTCGTCAGGTCCAGCGTCACCGACTTCTTGCCGCGGTTGAAGAGCGGGTAGAAGGGCCGGCCCATGCCGCCGAGATTGCGGGTCTTGTCGCCGGCGGGCGGCTCCACCTTCACCACCTCGGCGCCGAGAAAGGCGAGGAACATGCCGCAGGACGGGCCCATGATCATGTGGCTCATCTCGACGACGCGCACGCCTGCGAGCGGCCGGAACGCCTCCGTCATGCCGTCTCCTTCCCCATCCGCCGATTCGCGCGGCGTTGAGGAAGGGATAGGTTGAAAGGCGGTTCAGCGAAATTCTAAAGTTGCGGACGCTCCTTTCGAGGAATTCGAACGCATGGACAGCCGCCAGCTTCGCTATTTCGCCGCGATCTGCGATCACGGCTCGCTCTCCTCGGCCGCGAAGGCGGAGCGGGTGGCGGTTTCCGCGCTTTCCTACCATCTCGCCAATCTCGAAGGGGAGCTCGGGCTTTCGCTCTTCGAGCGAAAGCCGCGGGGCCTCGCCCCCACCGCGGCGGGGCTTCGCCTCCTCAGCCATGCGCGGGCGGTGAGCCGCGCCATCGAGGCGGCAGGGCCGGATGTGCGGGCGGCGGTGGGCGAGCCGGTGGGCGAGGTCTCCATCGGCATGGCCTTCTCCGCGGTGAAGGCGATCGGGGTTGAACTGGCGCGGCGCACGCTGTCGGATTTCCCGCGACTGAGGCTCCAGCTCACCGAGAGCCTTTCGGGCGCCACGTTCGCGCACCTGATGGCGGCGGATGTGGAGCTGGCGCTGGTCTACAACCCGCCGAGCGCGCCCGGCCTCGTCTCCCGCCCGGTGCTGGAGGAGCGGATGGTGCTGCTCGGCCGCCCGGAACTGGTGGGCGAGACCGAGACGCCGATCACCGCCGAGGAGTTGCTGGAGATGCCGCTGATCCTGCTCCGCCAGGGCGTCTCGGCGCGGGCGCTGATGGAGGACGACGCGCTGCGGAAGCGGCTGGAGGCGCGGGCCCGGCTCCAGATGAACTCGGTGCAGGCGATCGAGGGCGCGCTGATGGCGGGGCTCGGCGTCGCCATCGGCACCCGGCTCTTCATGCGGGAGCGGGTGGCGGAGGGGGCGATGGCGCTTCGCCCCATCGTCGCGCCGGAGCTGACGCGCCGGCTTCATCTCTGCGAGATGGAGACGCGGCCAGCGACCATCGCGCGGGAGGCGATCCGGGCGCTGGTGCTGGAGCTGATCGCCGATGCGGTCGGCGCGGGCGCCTGGGCGGCGCGGATGGTGGACCAGCCGGCGGGCGGTCAGCCGTCGACGAAATAGTCGGGATAGGCCGCGACGATCTTCGGCAGGTCGGAGAGGAGCTGCCGGAGGTGCATCCGCATCGCCAGTTCGGCGCCCTGCGCGTTCCGCGCGGCGAGGGCGGCGGCGATCTCCTTGTGCTGGGCGATCAGCACGGCGCGCGGCAGGTCGGCCGCGGCGAGGTGGCGGACCCGGTCCATCTGCGCCTTCAGCGCCTGGATGAAGTTCCAGACCTCGGCCTTGCCGGCGGCCTCGGCGATCGCGAGGTGGAAGTCCTCGTCGATGCGCATGAACTCGGCCGTGCCGGCCTCGAAGGCGGCCTCCTGCGCGGCGATCAGTTCGGCGAGGCGGGCGTCGAGCGCGGCGTCGGCGAGGCCGGCGGCGCGGCGAACGATGTCGGCCTCCACCGCCTCCCGCACGAAGCGGGAATCCACCACATCCTGCGCCGCGATGCGGGCGACGAAGGTGCCGCGCTGCGGGCGGATCTCCAGCAGCCCCTCGCCGGCGAGGCGGATGAAGGCCTCCCGCACCGGCTGGCGCGACAGGCCCATCGCCTCGGCGATCTCCTGCTCCGAGAGACGAAGGCCGGGCGGGAAGGCGGCGGAGAGGATCGCCGCGCGAACGGCCTCGAGCACCTGCGGCGCCGCCGGTCTGTCATTCGCGATCCTGCGGTCGAATTCCGGCAGCCCCGCCACGGCGCGCATCCCTCTCGGCCCGTCGCTCATCGGTATCAGGGCATGAGCTGCCCGCCATTGACCTCGATCACCTGGCCGATGACGTAGCCGGAGAGGGACGCGGCCGCGAGGAAGAGATAGGCGCCGACGCAATCCTCGGCGACGCCGAGCCGGCCCTGCGGCACCGTCGCCTTCATCGCGGCGAGCTGCTCGGCGGTGGAATAGCGCTCATGGAAGGGCGTGGTGATGACGCCGGGCGCCACCGCGTTCACGCGGATGCCGAAGGGGATGAACTCCTTCGCCATGCCGCGGGTGATGTTGGAGACGAAGGCCTTCGAGGAGCCGTAGAGCCCCGCGCCGCCCGCCGCGCCGTTCCGCGCCGCGATCGAGGTGGTGTTGATGATGAAGCCGCCCTGGCGCTTGAGATAGGGCAGCGCGGCGCGGCTGGCGACGACGACCTGCCGGGCGTTGAGGTCCATCACCGCGTCGTAATAGGCGTCGTCGATCTCGGCGTAGGGCTTGCGGCCGACCATGCCGCCGGCGTTGTTGATGAGCCCGTCGAGGCCGCCGAGCTTCTCCGCGGCCTCCTCCACCATCCGCTTCGCATCGGCCGATTTCGAAACGTCGGCCGTGACGAGGACGGCGGTTCCGCCCGCCGCGCCGATCTCCTTCGCCAGCGCCTCGGCTGCGGCGGCGCTGGAATTGTAGTGGATCGCCACCTTCGCGCCGAGCGCGGCGAAGGCGCGGGCGCAGGCGGCGCCGATGCCGGTCGAGGCGCCGGTGATGAGAATGGCCTTGCCCTTGAGTTCGGCGAAGGGGTCGTAGGCGGTCATGAAAGCATCCTTCTCGGGGTCTTGAGGTCAGACCGGCGCGCGCCGGCCGGTTTCGGAAGAGCGGAGCATCGCGTCGATCAGGCGGTGCACGTCGAGCGCGCTCCGGCCGTTGGACAGCGGCGGCCGGCCGGCGCGGACCGCCTCGACGAATTCGGCGATCTGCGCGCGGTGCCAGTCATGCGGGAAGGCCATCGGGTCCGCGCCGAAGCCGGAGACGGCCTCCTCGCCGATCTCCTCCACCCCGCCTTCGAGCCGCTCGATCCGCAGCGTTCCGTTGGCGAGGCGGGCGACCGCGTTCCGGCAGTGGAGCGTCAGGACATCCGGCCCGCCGGGATAGGCGGAGGTCGTCGCCATGACCGAGCCGAGCGCGCCCGAGGCGAAGCGGACGGCGCCGGCGGCGAAATCCTCCGTCTCCATCCGGTGCCGCGTCGTGCCGGCCATCGCCTGCGCCTCCGCGGCCGGGCCCGTCATCCAGAGCATGAGGTCGAGCGCGTGGATCGCCTGGGTGATGAGGACGCCGCCGCCATCCCGCGCCCTCGTCCCCCGGCCCGGCTGGTCGTAATAGCTCTGCGGCCGCCACCAGGGCACGTCGAGCACGACGGAGAGGATCGGGCCGAGATCGCCGGCGTCGAGCGTCTCGCGGAGCGCCGTCGCGGCGCGGCGAAAACGGTTCTGGAAGATGACGCCGAGCGGCGCGCCGGCTTTTTCCGCAACCTCGACGATCCGCGCCGCGGCGGCCGCGTCCCGCTCCAGCGGCTTCTCGACAAGGAGCGACTTGCCCGCCGAAGTGGCGCGGGCGACGATCTCGGCGCGGGAATCCGGCGGCGTCATCACCAGAAGCGCGTCGACCTTCGGGTCTTCGATCAGCGCGTCGAGCGACGCGGCGGCGGGAAAGCCGGTCTCGGCGGCGACGCGGGCGCGGGTCTCGGCGCTGCGGGTGAAGACGCCGCGCACCTCGATCAGGCCCTCAAGGTCGGCGAGCGAGCGGAAATGCGGTTTCGCCGCCATGCCCGCGCCGACCACCCCGAGCCCGAACCGCTCCGCCATGCCGCTCCTCCCGCCGCGCCGGTTGCGCCCGGCGTTCCGGCGCGACCGTAGACGGGTGTTGCAAGGCTCCGCAACCTGCCTCCATACTACCATTCACATACCGGACGCGCGGCCCGGAGCCGCTCGAACAAGCGCCGGAGTACGGGAGAAACGCCATGAGCTTCATCAGGAAGGCCGCCACCGGCGGCTGCCTCGCCGCCATCCTCGCCCTGCCGGCCGCCGCGACCGAACTGGTCGGGGCGGTGCAGTTCGACGAGAATCACGCCTTCACCAAGGCGCTGCGCGAGTTCGAGAGGATCGCCGGGGAATGCTCCGGCGGCTCGCTCACCTTCGACCTCCACCTCAATTCCGAGCTCGGCCTCGAGAAGGACTACTTCGAGAACATGAGCCAGGGCATCGCGGTGGATTACGCCATCGTCAGCCCTTCGCACATGTCCACCTTCTCCCAGAAGGCTCCGCTGATGGACATGCCGTTCCTGTTCCGCGACCTCGACCACTGGAACGCGGTGATGGAGGCGGATGCGCTCGCGCCGCTGGCGGCCGATGTGCTGAAGACCGCCAATGTCCGCCTCATCGGCTATGCCGGCGGCGGCACGCGGCAGCTCATCGTCAACAAGCCCGTGACCAACATGGCCGAGCTCGAGGGCCTGCCGATGCGCGTCATGGGCGCGCCGATCCAGACCCGGATCTTCGAGGCGATCAAGGCCGCGCCCTCGGTCATCGCCTATTCGGAGGTCTACAACGCGATCCAGACCGGCGTGATCGACGCCGCCGAGAACGAGGCGGCCGGCATCGAGACGATGAAGTTCTACGAAGTCGGCCCGCATATCGCGAAGACCGCCCACGCCATCACGGTCCGGCCGATCGCCTTCTCCGAGGCGACCTTCGAGCGGCTGACGCCGGCCGAGCAGGAATGCGTGCTGAAGGCCGGCAAGGCCGGCGGCAAGCTCGGCCGCGACATCGAATCCAGCCAGGACAGCGAGAAGCTGAAGATGATGGAGGAGAAGGGCTGGCTCACCACGCACGAGTTCACCGAGCGCGACAAGCTCCTCGAACTCGCCGGCCCGGTGAAGAAGGCCTATGCGGCGGAACTCGGCGCGACCGACGTGCTCGAGGCGATCGAAGCCGTGAAGTGACGCAAGCCGGCGCGCGGGGCACCGCCCCGCGCGCCGCGACGAAGCATTCCCCCCCAAA
>CALFYQ010000200.1 GCA_937952085.1 uncultured Paracoccaceae bacterium
GGGGCGGGATGCTGCTCGGGCGCGAGGGCGGCGTGCGGCTCCTGCCGCTCACCATGATGCTGGAGGAGGCGCCGCGATGAAGCTGGCCCGGACCATCCATTTCGACGAATCGGACCGCAACATCTTTTCCCGCCCGGCGGAGACCGGGGAATGGGCGATCCCCGGCGGGTTCGAGTTCTCCAACTGGACGGAGGCGGACCTGAGCGGCAAGGCGCGGCAGGCCTTCGCCAACGGCTGGCTGGCGCTCGACGGGTTCGGCCGGGCGACGCTGGTCGCCGTGGCGCAGATCGAGCCGGCGGAACTCGAAGAACTGGTCGGCCGGCTCGCCGGGCATTTCGTGACGATCTACGGCGCGCCGGACCGGGAGACCGCCGTCGCCGCCGCGCGGGAGGAGATCGGCTACATGCTGGAGCTCTGCGAGGAGCATGACCCCAACACCCTCCTCGTCGTGCAGCGGGAGCTGACCGAGGCGGGGGTGAAGGAAAGCTTCCGCGTGATCCGCCCGGCCGATGCGGAGATCGACATCGTCGCGGTGCACGGCTCGGTCGAATAGCGCCGGCCGGGCCGGCGGGCGCTATTCGGCGGCCAGCGCGTCCCCCTCCACCGGCTCCACCCGCGCGGCGGAGAACTTGAATTCCGGGATCTTGCCGAACGGGTCGAGCTGCGGGTTCGTCAGCACGTTCGCCGCCGCCTCGACGAAGGCGAAGGGCATGAAGGCGCAGTCCTCGGAGACCGCCCGGTCGGCCCGCGCCCGGAGGGTGAGGCTGCCGCGCCGCGTGCTGAGCCGCACGAGCCCGCCCGCCTCCGCGCCGAGCCGCCGGAGCGTCGCCGGGTGGAGCGCGACGAAGGCTTCCGGCTCGAGCTGGTCCAGCACCCCGGCGCGGCGCGACATCGAGCCGGTGTGCCAGTGTTCGAGCTGCCGGCCGGTGATGAGGATGAAGGGGTAATCCCGGTCCGGCACCTCGGCCGGCGGGGTGACGCGCGCGGGCGTGAACTTCGCCCGCCCGGCCCGCCGCGGGAAACCGTCTCCGAAGACGACCGACTGGCCCGGATCGGTGCGGCTGAGGCTCGGATAGGTGACGGCGCCCTCGGCCTCCAGCCGCGCCCAGGTGATGTTGTGGAGCGAGCGCATCGACATCTTCATCTCGGCGAAGACTTCGCGCGGGCTGTCATAATCCCAGTCGAGGCCAAGCGCGTTCGCCATGTCGACGACGATCCGCCAATCCTCCCGCGCCTCGCCCGGCGGTTCGACCGCCTTGCGGCCCATCTGCACCTGGCGGTTGGTGTTGGTGACGGTGCCGCTCTTCTCCGGCCATGCGGCGGCCGGCAGGATCACGTCGGCGTAGTTCGCCGTCTCCGTCAGGAAGATGTCCTGCACGACGAGATGTTCGAGCTTTTCCAGCGCGGCGCGGGCGTGCTCCACATCGGGGTCCGACATCGCCGGGTTCTCGCCGAGCACGTACATGCCGCGGATCTCGCCGCGATAGATCGCGTCGATGATCTCGACCACGGTGAGGCCCGGCTTTGCGTCGATCTCGACGCCGCGCCAGATGTGGCGGAAGAGATCCCGCGCGTCCTCGTCGGCGACGAGGTGATAGTCCGGCAGCGCCTGCGGGATGAGGCCCGCGTCCGAGGCGCCCTGCACGTTGTTCTGGCCGCGGAGCGGGTGGAGCCCGGTCCCCGGCCGGCCGATCTGACCGCAGAGCAGCGCGAGCGAGATCAGGCAGCGGGAATTGTCGGTGCCGTGGATGTGCTGGCTGACGCCCATGCCCCAGAAGATCATCGCCGCCTTCGCGCCGGCGAAGGTGCGGGCGGCGCGGCGGATCTCCTCTTCCGGGATACCGCAGAGCGGCGCCATCCGCTCCGGCGTGAAGGCGCGGATATGCTCGCGGAACTCGAAGAAGCCCTCGGTGAAGCCCTCGACATATTGCCGGTCGTAGAGCTTTTCAGAGACGATGACGTTCATCATCGCGTTGAGGAGCGCCACGTCCGCGCCGGGGCGGAACTGGAGCATCTGCGACGCGTGCCGCTTCAGCCCCTGGCCGCGCGGGTCCATCACGATGAGCTGCCCGCCGCGTTTGGCGAACTGCTTGAAATAGGTGGCGGCGACCGGGTGGTTCTCGGTCGGGTTGGCGCCGATGACGATGGCGACGTCGGCGTTCTCGATCTCGTTGAAGGTGGCGGTCACGGCGGCGGAGCCGACATTCTCCATCAGCGCAGCGACCGAGGAGGCGTGGCAAAGCCTGGTGCAGTGATCGACGTTGTTGTGCTTGAAGCCCTGCCGGATCAGCTTCTGGAAGAGATAGGCCTCTTCGTTCGAGCACTTGGCGGAGCCGAAGCCCGCCACCGCCCGGCCGCCCCAGATCGAGCGGAGATCGACGAGGCCGTGCGCTGCGGCGTGCAGCGCCTCCTCCCAGCTCGCCTCGCGGAAATGGGTGAAGGGGTTGGCGGGGTCGACGTTGAGGCCCTTCGCGGGGGCGTCGTCGCGGCGGATCAGCGGCTTCGTCAGCCGATGCAGGTGGTGGATGTAGTCGAAGCCGAAGCGGCCCTTGACGCAGAGCCGCCCTTCGTTGGCCGGGCCGTTCAACCCGTCCACCCTCTCGACACGGCCGTCCTTCACCTTGATCGAGACCTGGCAACCGACGCCGCAGAACGGGCAGATCGACGCTGTCTCCGTATCGTGGTCCCGGCTGTCGCCGCGGCCAGCCGCGTCGAGTTCGGAGGCCGGCATCAGCGCGCCGGTCGGGCAGGCCTGGACGCACTCGCCGCAGGCGACGCAGGTCGAGGCGCCCATCGGGTCCGCGAGGTCGAAGATCGGGTAGCTGTCATGGCCGCGGCCGGCCATGCCGATCACGTCGTTCACCTGCACCTCGCGGCAGGCGCGGACGCAGAGGCCGCAGGAGATGCAGGCGTCGAGATTGACCTTCATCGCCACGTGGCTGCCGTCAGGCGCCGGCACGCGGGCCGGCGGCAGTTTCGGCAGGCGCGAGGCGGAGACGCCGACGGCGTCCGCCATGTCCCAGAAATGCGAGGAGCGGTCATGCGCCGCCTCCCGCGCCGGCTGATCGGCGGCGAGCATCTCCAGCACCATGGCGCGGGCGGATTCCGCTCGCTTCGACGCGGTGCGGACGACCATGCCCTCGGTCGGCGTGCGGATGCAGGAGGCGGCGAGGGTCCGCTCGCCCTCGATCTCCACCATGCAGGCGCGGCAATTGCCGTCCGGCCGATAGCCCGGCGCCGGCTTGTGGCAGAGATGCGGGATCGTCAGGCCCCTGCCATGCGCCACGTCCCAGATCGACTGGCCGGGCGCGGCCGAGACCGGCGCGCCGTCGAGGATGAAGCTGATCCGGCCGGTCATCGTCAGACCTCGTCGCTGAAATGCTTGAGGGTGAGGCGGATCGGGTTCGGCGCCGCCTGGCCGAGCCCGCAGATCGAGGCGTCCGCCATCACCGCGCAGAGATCTTCGAGAAGGGGCCGGTCCCACCGCTCCGCCTGCATCAGCGCGACGGCCTTCTCGCAGCCGACGCGGCAGGGCGTGCACTGCCCGCAGCTCTCGGCTTCGAAAAAGCGGAGCATGTTGAGCGCCGCGTCCCGCGCCCGGTCCGCCTCAGAGAGCACGACGACGGCCGCGGAGCCGATGAAGCTCTCATGCGGCTGCAGCGTGTCGAAATCGAGCGGCACCTGGTCGAGGCTGGCGGGCAGGAGCCCCGAGGACGGGCCGCCCGGCTGGTAGGCCTTGAGGACATGGCCCTCCGCCATGCCGCCCGCGGCCGCGATCACGTCTCGGATCGTCGAGCCGGCGGGCAGGAGATAGACGCCCGGCTTCGCCACCCGGCCCGAAACCGAATAGGAACGGAGCCCCTTCCGGCCGTTCTTCTCCACCGAAGAGAGGATTTCCGGCCCCTCGCGGCAGATCCGCGCGATCCAGTGCAACGTCTCGACGTTGTGGACGAGGGTCGGGCGATCGAAGAGGCCGACCTCGGCGACATAGGGCGGCCGATGCCGCGGCAGGCCGCGCTTGCCCTCGATCGATTCGAGCATCGCGGATTCCTCGCCGCAGATATAGGCGCCGGCGCCGCGGCGAAGCTCGATTCCGCCCGGCGCGACGAGGCCCGCGGCTTCGAGCGCGGCGATCTCTCGCCGGAGGATTTCCAGCACCGCGGGGTATTCGTCCCGCATGTAGATGTAGCAGCGCTCGGCGGCGACCGCCCAGGCGGCGACCAGCATGCCTTCGAGGAAAAGGTGCGGCGTGCGCTCGAGATAGTAGCGGTCCTTGAAGGTGCCGGGCTCGCCCTCGTCGCCGTTCACCGCAAGGTAGCGCGGGCCGGGATGGGCGCGGACGAAGCTCCATTTCTTGCCCGAGGGAAAGCCGGCGCCGCCGAGGCCGCGAAGGCCCGAGGCGGCGATGCGGGCCTGAACCTCGTCCGGGTCGCCCGCGGCGCGAAGGCCGGTCAGCGCCTCGTATCCGCCTTCGGCGCGGTAGGCGTCGAGGGCCTGGTAGGCGGGGATGTGCGGATGGGTCTCGCCCGCGGCGACGGCGGCGAGGACGGATTCAGGCGTGGCGCGGTCCACATGGTTGTGGCCGATCTCCACCGTCGGGGCGGCGTCGCAGCGGCCCATGCAGGGCGCGCGGAGGATGCGGACGGAGGCGGGGTCCGTCCCCGCTTCCAGCGCCTCCTTCAACGCGGCGGCGCCGGCAAGCTCGCAGGAGAGGGAATCGCAGACGCGGATGGTGAGCGCGGGCGGCGGCGTCTCGTCCTCGCGGACCGGGTCGAAATGGGCGTAGAAGGTGGCGACCTCCCAGACCTCAGCCATCGCGAGGCGCATCTCCTCCGCCAGCGCGCGGAGATGGGCGGCGGAGAGATGGCCGTATCGGTCCTGGATGAGGTGGAGGTGTTCGATCAACAGGTCCCGCCGCCGCGGACGCTCGCCGAGAAGGGCGCGGACCTCGGCGAGCGCGGCGTCGTCGAGCTGGCGCCCTTTCGGCGTGCGCCGTCCCCGGCCCCTGCCGGATTTCCAGACTCCCTCCCGCCGATCGAGCGCCATTTTCGCCGCCTCTTGTTTCGCACGCCGCCCTGTCTGGCGCCGGGCGCGGGCCGACGACGGACGGAATGCGTCCTTTTGAACGACCCTAGCGCCAAGTGGGCGGATTTCCCGGCTCCGCCGCGGCGCCCGCGCTAAAGGCCGAAGCCCGAATATGGCAGGAACCGCACCGGCGCGCCCGGGGAAATCTCGGCGGCGCCGTCGGGCAACTCCACCAACCCCTCCGCCCATGCGAGGCCGCCGATCCGGCCGGAGCCTTCGGAGGCGTAGACCTCCGCCCGCCCCTCGGCATCGAGCCGCGCCCGGAGATATTCGCGGCGGCCCGCCTTTTTCCGCTTCGAGAAGGCGGCGGGCACGAGGAAGCCCGGCGGCTCCGCCCAGCCCGCGCCCTCCATGAAGGCGAGGGCCGGGCGCGCGAAGATGAGGGCGCAGACGAAAGCGGCGACTGGGTTGCCCGGCAGGCCCATCACCGGCGCGCCGTTCCAGACCGCGAGGGCGAGCGGGCGGCCCGGTTTCAGCGCGATGCGCCAGCTCGAAAGCCGGCCTCGCTCGCGAAGGAGGCGAGAGACGTGATCCTCGTCGCCGGCGGAGGCGCCGCCGCTGGTGAGGATGAGGTCGGCCTCCCGCGCGCCGCGGTCGAGCCGGGCGGCGATCTCCGCCGCGTCGTCCGGCGCGCATCCGAGATCGACCGTTTCGCAGCCCCAGCGCGCGGCGAGGGCGAGGAGCATCGGGCGGTTGGCGTCGAAGATCCGGTGCGGCGCGGCCTCGGAGGCAGGGTCAGGCAGGAGCTCGTCGCCGGTGGAGAGGACGGCGACACGAAGCCGGCGGCGAACGCGCGCCTCGCCGACGCCGACCGCGCTGAGGAGCGCGAGATCGGGCGGGCGGAGGCGATGGCCCTGCGGCAACGCTTCGGCGCCTGCCGAAACGTCTTCGCCGGCGCGACGGGTGTTGGCGCGGGGTTTCACCGGGCCGTCGAAGGCGACCGTGGCGCCATCGGTCGCGCAATCCTCCTCCAGCACGACCGTGTCGACCCCATCGGGCAGGATCGCGCCGGTGAGGATGCGGATCGCCGCGCCGGGCGGGACGGCGCCGCGGAAGGGCTGGCCCGCCGCCGCCCGGCCGGCGACGAGCGGCAGGCGCTGGACGCCGGCGCCGGTCGCCGCATGGGCGAAGCCATAGCCGTCCACGGCGGAGTTCGGCGCCGGCGGGTTGGCGCGGCGGGCGAGGACGGGCGCGGCGAGGACGCGGCCCGAGGCCGCCGCGACCGGGAGGGTTTCCTCACCCGAGACCGGCGAGAGCGCGGCGCGGAGCCGCGCCACGGCGATCTCGACCGGCATCCAGGCGACCCCCTGGGGCATTGCGAAGCAGTCGTTTCGGAGGCGTGGCGGGGTGAGTTCGGGGCGGGCCGCGCGGCGGAGCGCGGCCTCGTGGCCGAGGCCGAAGATCCAGCCCTCCTCGCGGCGGGCCGCCTCGGAGGGGACGTCGAGCGCCGGGGCGAGGGCGCCGGCCTCCTGCATCCGGCGGAGCGCGCCGGCGAGGACGCGGACCTGCGCGGCGTCCTTGATCTCGTCGGGGGCGCGGGAGGACGCGATTTCTTTCGCGAGGAGCGAGGGCCAGACCTCGACCAGCGCGATGGGCGCGTCGAGCGGCTCGAACGGCCAGACGGAGATCTCCTCGCCGAACCGCCTGCGGAGGCGCGCAAGCGCGGCGATCCCGGTCATCGCCTGGCCGCCGACCGCCCCGGCACCGCCCATCTGCCAGCAGGCGAAGGCGCCTTTCGCCAGAACCTCCGCCTCCCGCCGCTCCGGGAGGCCGAAATCGCGGCGGTCTGCGCCCTTGCGGGGCAAGTCGGGGATCTCCTGCTTCGTTCCGTTGAACCAGAAGGGGCCGGGTCCGGGGAACCGCGCGTTGAGCCGGCCGGCGAGGGCGAAGCGATTGTTCGCCTTTGGCGCATCTTCGAGGTTGTCTGCGAACCAGTCCCATAGGTGGAGAGGATCGTGCGCGCCCGTCACGGCCGGCGCGAAGCCGGATGGATAGCCGAAGGGGAAATCGAAGCCGGCGAAGAGGCGGCGGCCGGCGGCGATCTCCGCCTCGAAAAGCGCGGCGAGCCAGTCGGAGGCCGCTTGCCGGTTGCGGAAGTAGACCGGCGCCTCACCCCCTTCGGGCCGGGAGATCGCCGCCCAGATCGCATCCTTCTTCGGCGTCGGGCCCGTGTCGTTCCCGCTCGCCCAGTCGACGACGAGGAAGCTGTCAAACGGCCTCAACGCGCGGCCTCGGCCCGGAGCCGCGCCTCCGCCGCCGCGAGGTCTTCGGGCGTGTTCACGTTGAAGAACGGATCGCCCGCTTCGAGAGAGAAGACCGCATCCGCGGCGCCGTGCGCATCGGTCCAGCGGACGATCTTGCGGAGGCCGCCGATCAGCGCGGCGCGGAGGTCTTCGCGGAGCGCGACGGGCCAGAGGCCGAAGGTCGGGTGCCGATCCCGCCCGCGCTCGCCCGGAGTCGCGGCGAGGGCGATGGGGGCGTTGGCCGCGGCGGCGGCGGCAAAGAGGCGGGCGACGAGATCGGCCGGGAAGAACGGCGTGTCAGCCGCCGCGGAGACGATGTGCGTCCGGCCGAGCGCGGCGGCGTGGTCGAGCCCGGCGAGGACGCCGGCGAGCGGGCCGGGATGGTCCGGCAGGCTGTCGGGCAGAACGGGGAGGCCGAGATCGGCGAAGCGGGCCGGGTCTCCGTTGGCGTTGAGCGCGAGGCCGTCGCATTGCGGCGCGAGTCGGGCGGTGACGCGGTCGATCATCCGCACCCCGCCGAGCGGCAGGAGCGCCTTGTCGCCGCCGCCCATCCGCGTCGCCTTCCCGCCGGCGAGGATGACGCCGAGCGGCCCCGCGCCGGCCTCACTCATCGGCCGCCGCCTTGCGCCGGTGCCGCTTCTCCTCCTCGCCGACCGTTTCCGGGTCCGCGTCCCAGACCAGCCGTTCGGCGCCGGAAAGGCAGACGAAGCGGCGCCCGCGCATCCGGCCGATCAGCGTGAGGCCGATCCGCCGCGCGATCTCCACCCCCCAGGCGGTGAAGCCGGACCGGGAGGCGAGCGCGGGAATGCCCATCAGCGCCGTCTTGATGACCATTTCCGAGGTGAGCCGGCCGGTCGTGTATAGGATCTTGTCGGCGCCGCCGACTTCGTGCCGGAACATCCAGCCGGCGATCTTGTCCACGGCGTTGTGGCGGCCGACATCCTCCATGTAGACGAGCGGCCGGTCCCGCGCGCAGAGCACAGTGCCGTGGATCGCGCCAGCTTCGAGATAGAGCGAGGGGGTGGTGTTGATCTCCTTCGCCAGGGCGTAGAGCCAGCTTGTACGAAGCTCCGCCGGCGGCAGGGTCAGCCCGTCGAGCCCCTCCATGATGTCGCCGAAGACGGTGCCGACGGCGCAGCCGGAGGTGCGGGTCTTCTTCCTCAGCTTGTCCTCGTAGCTGGTGGCGCGGTCGGTGCGGACCACGACCGCCTCCACCTCCTCGTCGTAGTCGACGCTGGTCACCACGTCGTCCGCGTGGAGCATCCCCTGGTTCCTGAGAAAGCCGAGGGCGAGGTATTCGGGGTAGTCGCCGATCGTCATGGCGGTGACGATCTCCTGCGAATTCAGGTAGATCGTCAGCGGCCGCTCCTCCACGACACTGATCGTGGCCGCGGCGCCCTCATGGT
>CALFYQ010000201.1 GCA_937952085.1 uncultured Paracoccaceae bacterium
CCTTTACTCCATAGCGTTCCACCCGAACTTCAAGGAGAACGGCTACTTCTACGTCCACTACGCGTCGCTGCCGTTCAACGGCGACGGCATGATCGTGCGCTTCACGGTCGACCCGGCGAGCCCTGATGTGGTGGACGCCGACCGCACCAACTCGACCGCCAAGGTCATCATGCGGATCGAGCAGCCCTGGTACAATCACAACGGCGGCCAGATCGAGTTCGGGCCGGACGGATACCTGTATATCGGCTCCGGCGACGGCGGCTGGGAGGGCGACCCCTACGAGGCGGGGCAGGATCTTTCCACGCTGCTCGGCAAGATCCTCCGCATCGACGTGGATGTGGATGACGACCGGACGCCCTACGAGATCCCGGCCGACAACCCGTTCGCGAACGCGGCGAAGGAGCAACTGATGTCGCTCTTCGGGATCACCGAGGAGCAGTTCGCCACGATCAAGACCCGGGCGCGGCCGGAAATCTGGGCCTATGGCGTGCGGAACCCCTATGAATTCGCCTTCGATAAGGCGTCGGGGGATCTCTTCATCGCCGATGTGGGCCAGAACCACTGGGAGGAGATCATCTACCAGCCGGCCGGCTCCAAGGGCGGCGAGAACTATGGCTGGCCGCGCATGGAGGCGGCGTTCTGCCACCCGATGACGGGCGACCCGAAGGGCGAGGCCTGCCCGGTGATGGGCGTGCTGCCGGCGGCGATGTATCCGCACACCAAGCCCTGGCCGGGCGCGGAGGACGACAATAGCGGCGGCTGTTCGGTGCAGGGCTTCGGCGTGATGAACGGCGTCTACCTCGTCGGCGACTGGTGCTCGGGCCGCGTCTTCGGCCTCGGCTGGGAGGGCTCGGGCTGGAAGCTGCAGACCATGATGCAGACCGGCCTACAGTTCACCGCCGGCGGCTATGACGAGGACGGACACGTTCTCGCCGTGAACGCCAACAACTTCTATCTCGCGGATGACGGGCCGGATGCGAACCCGCCCGGCGCGCTCTGGCGCGTCATGCCGGAGGACCAGGTTCCGGCCGGCGCGACCGTGGCCGAGACGATGAAGTGAGCCGATAGAAGCGGGCCGGCCGCGCCTGGTCGCGGCCGGCCATCCTGCCAGGAGGTCACCGTGCGCCGATCAGCGGCATCCACGTTCCGGGCTGCGGCCCTCGCCGCCCTTCCCGTCCTCGCCTTCGCCGCCGCCGCCGCCGCGGCCGGGGCGCCCGTCTTCCTCAGCGCGCTCAGCGACAAGCCGCTCGATTTCAAGTACCGGACGAGCCAGATCCTGACGCCTGAGGTCGAGAGCTTTCACGCCACCGGCGCGAACCCCTATGTGGGCGACGCGGCGGCGATCGCCGACGGTGCGAAGGTCTACAAGAAGTTCTGCCAGTCGTGCCATCTTCCGGACGGCACCGGACGGATCGGGCCGGACCTGACGGACGACACATGGAAATACGCCCGCACCAACACCGAGGTCGGCCGCTTCGAGATCATCTATGGCGGCGGCGCCGGGGCGATGCAGGCTTTCGGCCGCCGCATGGACCAGGACGACATCCTGAAGGTGATGGCCTTCATCGACACGCTGGCGAAGTGACCGGCAGGGCGGCGCGACGATGAGCGCGCTTCGCGGCCGCATCGCCGTTCTCGCCTGGGGCTCGCTGATCTGGGATCTCGACGACCTTGCGCCGAAGGTGGAGGGGCCCTGGATGATGCGGGCCGGGCCTTCGCTGCCCTTCGAGTTTTCCCGCATCTCGCCGAAGCGGAAGCTCGGCCTCGTCCTCTGCATCGATCCGCTGGCCGGCGTTCCCTGCCCGACCCATGCGATCCTCTCCCGCCGCAGCGACATCCACGAGGCGGCGGAGGACCTGAGGGCGCGGGAGCGGGCGCCGGCGGTGGAGCGGATCGGCGCCTTCTGTGCGCGGAGCGGGTTCCGGCGGTCGCGCGTGCCGGAGGCGGGCGAGGCCGTCGCCGCCTGGGCGGAGGCGACGGGGGCGGCCGGCGCGGTCTGGACCGATCTCGAGCCGAACTTCCGGGAGCATACCGGGCGGGCCTTCTCCGTCGCCGAGGGGCTCGCCTATCTCGCGCGGCTCGAAGGCGAGAGCCGGGCGGAGGCGGTCCGCTATCTCCGCAACGCGCCCGCGGAGACGGACACCCCGCTCCGCCGCGCCGCCGCATCCTTTCTCGCGGCGGAGGGCGGCGCGGCGCCGTTCAGGTGATCAGAACGGCGTGGACGCCCGTGGCGGTGGTGCCGCTGGCGCGGACCTGGCGGACGCCGCAGAGGATCCAGCCGAAATCCGGCACCGTGACCGTGCGCGTGAGCCCCTTCTCGGAGACGAAGCTCACCGCGCCGCCGCTCTCGACGAAGAGCGCGATGGCGACATCGGAAAGCGCCACGGAATCGGACGGCGTGACGGGCGCGTAGTCGATGCCCGGGCCGCCCAGAGAGGTGGAGCGGAGCGAGAACGGATTGGACATGCGGGCCTCCTCGGGCACGGCGGGCCCGGACGGGCCGCGCAGGAAATCGCGAGGCGGCAGATTGGTCGAATTGTCTGAAAATCACGCGAACCGGGCGTGCGCAGCCCGTTGCGCCGGCTCAGTAGGCGCTTCTCTGGAAGAACAGCACCAGCACCGTCGTCACCAGGATGCGGAGGTCGAAGAGCAGCGACCAGTTCTCCGCATAGTAGACGTCGTGGCGGATGCGGGCCTCCATCTTGTCCAGCGTCTCGGTCTCGCCGCGCAGGCCGTTGACCTGGGCCCAGCCGGTGATGCCGGGCTTCACCTTGTGGCGGGAGAAATAGCCCCGGATCTGCCGGCCGAATTCCTCGTTGTGGCTGATCGCATGGGGCCGCGGCCCGACCAGCGACATGGTTCCGTTCAGCACGTTGAGAAGCTGCGGCAACTCGTCGATCGAGGTGGCGCGGATGATGCGGCCGACGCGGGTGACGCGCGGGTCGTTCTTCGTCGCCTGCTTCACTTCGATCGCCGAGCCCGAGTTCTTGTACATCGAGCGGAACTTGTAGATCTCGAAGACCTGGTTGTTGAAGCCGAGCCGCTTCTGCATGAAGAAGATCGGCCCGTCCGGGTCGTCGATCTTGATGGCGAGGGCGACGAGCAGGAGGATCGGGCTGAGCAGGATCAGCGCGACCGAGGCGAGGACGTAATCTTCCAGCGCCTTCAGGAGCGAGCTCCATCCGGCGATGGGCCGTCGCTCCACCTCGAACATGGAAAGCTGCGCGTCGGCGCCGAGCACCTGGCGGAACCGGAGGCGGAAGCCGATCAGGTCGCTCGAGATGTAGACGTTGATCGGCAGCTCCTTCAGACGCTCCACCGTCTGCACCAGCTCCTTGTCGGCGTTCCACGGGAGCGCGACGACGACATCGTCGATCAGCCCGGCGCGCACGTCGCGGAGGAGCCGGTCCGCGCCGCCGAGGATCGGGTGCCCCTCGACCTTGCCGCCCGGGTCGACGCCATCGGCGTAAACGCCCACCACGTCGGTGAAATAGGGCCGCACATCGGCGATTCGCTCGAGAAAGCGGCTGGCCTGCTCACCGGCGCCGAGAACGACCAGGCTCCGGCTGAGGCGGCCGGTTCGCCCCAATCGTCGCAAGAGCGGATAGGCGGCCGCCCTCAGCGCCACGACGCCGACGATGGAGAACCCCGCGAAGGCGGCGAGGCAGGTGAGCGAGAAGGTCTCCGCCACGTTCAGCGCGAAGATCATGCTGAAGAAGAAGAGGAACGACGTCGCCACCGCGGCGATCACCGCATCAGAGTAGCGGAGCGGCCGCATGATCGCATCGATCTCGTAGAGCCCGGCGCGATGGAAGAGCAGGATCGAGCCGAAGATGATGAACACCACGGCGAAAAGATACTGATCGCGGTTCGCGTCGGAGAGAATGACGAAATACTTGATCGCCTGGATCGCCGAGATCGCCATGATCAGGAAGTCGACCAGCCCGACGACGCCGGGGATCAGCGAGATCGACCAACGATCATGCCGCGCCGCGTCGAGCTGGGCGGGAAGCGCAGCATCGGCGGGCGTCGCATCTGCGGCGGCTCCGGTCGGTCGAAAATCCACTGGTCCGTTCACGTCTGGGAACTCGTCTTCCTTATGTCCGAATGCGGCGCCGCACGCAAACAGGCGCGTGGCGGATTCGCAGTCGAATCAGGTTACGGGCGAACCGTGAACGATTTTGAGACAGTGAGCGAGATGTCGTGAGACGTCGCCTCGGACCCGGAATCCGGCCGCCAGCGGAACCCGTACTGAAGGTTCGCCGAAAGATCCGGCAGGATCGCCCAGCTGTAGCCGATCGACGAGAACACCAGATGGTCGGACCCGCCTCCGCCGAAGGTGGAGGAGGTCCGCTGCTGCGAGACGCCGAAGCTGGCGGAAAGCCGCTCCCGCTCGTTCACCCGGCCCGAAAGGCTGAGGCCGATATTCGTGTTGGTCCGAAGGTCGCCCTGGCTCGACGGCTGGAGCGACTGGGAGGCGTTGAGGCCGACGCCGATATCCTCGGTCGGCCGCCAGTTCGCGCGGAGCGCGAAGGAGAAGCCGATCCCGGTGTCGTCCTGGCCCACCGAGCGGTTCGTGTCGATGAAGTTGAGCCCGAGATTGCCGCTGAAGTTGAGCCGCTCGCTCACCGTCGAGGTGACGCCGGTGGAAAGGTTGAGAATGTTGGAATCCGACGGATTGGCGGCGTCTATCTCCACCCGCCGGGCCGAGAGCGCGAGCGTCGCCCGCGTGTTCGTGGTGACGGCGTGGCCGAGGCTGGCGCTCAGCCCGACGGAATCGCTCGGGCTGAGGGAGTTGGCGTCCCGGTCGAAGCGCACGAGGCTGGTGTTGACGCCGAGATTCAGCGTGTTCCGCGGGTCGAGCTGAAAGCCGAGCCCGGCATTGGCGCCAAAGGAGATGCGCGTCGCATTCTGGCGGATGTCGTTGAGGTCCGAGGTGACGACGTCGGGGATGATGTCCGTCCCGTCATCGATCTGCGGGTCGCCCGGATCGGGCTGGAAGCCGGGCTCGGTCGGGTCGATGGCGCCGAACTCGGAGAAGGTGGTCGGCTTGATGTCGAGGTTCGCGCCGGAATTGAAGGTGACCGTTCCGACCCGGTGGGAGAATCCGGCCCGGAGCTGCGGCGCGATCAGGTTGCTCTGCCCGGCGTCGCCGAAGAACCTGGAGGCGCGAAAGCCCGGCGTGATGGAAAGGTTCGACCGCGTGTTCGCCGAGGAGAAGGTGACGTTGCCGATCGTCGTCGACCCGGCCGAGGCGTCGGAGCCGGGCGCGAGCTGGAGGTTGCTGTCGGCCGAGAAGGTCTGCCGCAGGCTGCCGAGAATGGTCCAGCCATCCGCCGCGGCCGGGAGGGCCGTGACGGCGACGAGCGCCGCCGCGGCGCAGGCAGGGCCCGCGAGGCGGCGCGTTCTCTCGGGCGCGCGCGGCGGCATCTGGCGCGCGATCAGTCGAAGAGGCTGCGTTCGGGAACGACGATGACGTCGCCCTCGTTCAGTTCGGAGCCGAGTTCGGTCGACTTGCCGTCTTCCAGCGCCTCGTAGTCGAAAAGCTCGACCACCTTCTCGCCGTTGACGGTGCGATGCACCTGGATCCGGCTCCGCGCCGCGAAGGGCCCGGGCCCGCCCGCGAGGGTGAGCGCCTGGATCACCGAGCGAGGCTTGCCCTCTTCGAGCGGGAAGGCGCCCGGCGCGCCGACCTGGCCGATCACCCAGACCAGCGGCGGCTCCTTCTCCTCTTCGGCGAGGCCGATGGCGGAGACGGTGACGGTCGGCGGCGAGACGAAGATGCTCGCGAGCCGGCCGCGGATCTTCGCCGCGACCTCTTCGGGCGTCGAGCCGCCAGCGAGGATGGTGCCGGCGATCGGCATTGTGAAGCGCCCGTCGGGCAGGATCAGCGCCTGCCGGTTCAGCGTCGGGTCCTCGAGGACCGTGACCTCGACCTTGTCGCCCGGCGCAAGGCGATAGACCTCGTCCCCCGGCTCGACGACCTGCGCGGCGACGCCGCCGGCATGGAGCAGGCCTGCGACGATCAGCGCGCCCGTAATCCGCAGCATGACATCTCTCCCTCGAAGCCGGCGCCCGCTCGACCCCGCGCCGGCCCCTGTTTCTTACACCGGATGAAGACTCGCCGGCAACCTCTGAGATTGCAACAAGAAATACATGCAAGATGCCGTTATCAGGGGAAGAATCCCATTTGTGAGCCCTCGGAATCACGGTTCGGAGTCTTCGCGGCAGGACGGATCGGGGCGGGCGCGGGGCGATTGCGACTGTCTCGGAGTGTCAGGTGGCGGCCAGACAGCGCGCGACGGCGGTGGCGGCCGAAGCTACAGTATCGCGGCGCTCGCGCTTATTGCCACTCCATTGGGCGAGCCGAAAAGTAAAGCCATTTCAGGTGTTTGAATGTAACGGAGCGGCTCCGCGAACTGATCGTGCGGAACCTGCGCCAACCATGTCCCGGCGCGCAGAAACAAAAAGGGCGGCCGGAGCCGCCCCTTCGTATCCCTGGATCGCCTCGCCGGCGCGGCTCAGGCCGCCTTGGGCGCCGCGGCCTTCACGTCGCCGCCGACATGCGCCTCATATTGCGCAAAATTGGCGATGAACATCTCGACCAGCTTCTTCGCCTGGGCGTCGTAGGCGGCGCCGTCCTTCCAGGTCTTCTTCGGGTCGAGGATCGGCTCGTCGACGCCTGGCACGGAGACCGGAACCTCGAAGCCGAAGTTCGGGTCCACCCGGAACTCGACCTTGTTGAGCGAGCCGTCGAGCGCCGCGGAGAGGAGCGCGCGGGTGGCGCGGATCGGCATGCGTCGCCCGGTTCCGTAGGCCCCCCCGGTCCAGCCGGTGTTCACCAGCCAGCAATGCGCGCCGCCCTTTGCGATCCGGTCGCGCAGCAGCGCGCCGTAGACTTCCGGCCGGCGCGGCATGAAGGGCGCGCCGAAGCAGGTGGAGAAGGTCGGCTGCGGCTCCGTCACGCCCTTCTCGGTGCCGGCCACCTTGGACGTGAAGCCCGAGAGGAAGTGGTACATCGCCTGCGCCGGGGTCAGCCGCGCGATCGGCGGCAGCACGCCGAAGGCGTCGCAGGTCAGCATCACCACGTTCTTCGGGGCGCCGCCGCAGCCCGTTTCCGAGGCGTTGGAGATGTAGTGGAGCGGATAGGCGCAGCGCATGTTCTGCGTGAGGCTCGCGTCCTCGAAATCCACCGCCTTGGTGTAGGGATCGTAGACCATGTTCTCGATCACGGTCGAGAACTTGGTCGTGGTGGCGTAGATCTCGGGCTCCGCCTCGGCGGAGAGGGAGATCGTCTTTGCGTAGCAGCCGCCCTCGAAGTTGAACGTGCCCTCGTCCGACCAGCCGTGCTCGTCGTCGCCGATCAGGATGCGGGACGGGTCGGCCGAAAGCGTCGTCTTGCCGGTGCCGGAGAGGCCGAAGAACACCGCGGCGTCGTCCGGATTGCCCGGCGCGTGGTTCGCCGAGCAGTGCATCGGCATCACGCCCTTCTCCGGCAGGAGATAGTTCATCAGCGTGAAGACCGACTTCTTGTTCTCGCCGGCATAGGAGGTGCCGCCGATGAGGATGAGCTTCTCGGCGAAGCTGATCGCGATGACGGTCTCGGAGCGGCAGCCATGCTTCGCCGGGTCGGCGAGGAAGGACGGGCAGTTCACGATGGTGAAGCCCGGAACGAAGGAGGCGAGTTCCGCCTGCTCCGGACGGCGAAGGAGGTGCCGGATGAAAAGGGCGTGCCAGGCGAGTTCCGTCACCATCCGGACGTTCAGCCGGTGCGCCGGGTCGGCGCCGGCGTAGAGATCCTGCACGTGGTAGGAGCGGCCGGCCATGTGGGCGAACATGTCGGCCTTGAGGCGCTGGAACGCGTCGGGCGCGAGGGGCGGGTTGTTCTCCCACCAGATGGTGGATTTCACGCCGGGCTCATCGACAACGAACTTGTCCTTCGGGGACCGGCCGGTGTGCTTGCCGGTCTCGACGAGGAGCGAGCCGCCCTGGCCGAGATCGGCCTCGCCGGCCTTCAGCGCGGCGGCGACCAGCGCCGGCTCAAGCAGATTGTAGCTGACGGCGGAAAACCCCGAGGCGCCGAGCGACTCCAGCGGCGCCGCCTCGTTGTAAACGCCTTCGATCTGCGTCGGTTTGGAACCCATCTTCATGTTCGGCGCGCTCCCGTCCGGGGTGGCGGCCCACCGCTCCCGGTTTCATTGCTAACACATCCGCCGCCGGAGCGGCTGATTCGCGGAACCTACCCACAAGTGTGGCGGATATAGCAGAACGATTAATGTGTAGAACCGTTCCGGGTGCGTAGGATTGGCGCAGGACGCCTGCCGATTGCGGCCGCTCGAAGGCGCCTGTATGGGTTTCACGGTTTGACAGGCATCGGCCGGGGGGGTCTCCGTGGCGACCATCGCTCTTGTGGATGACGACCGCAACATCCTCACCTCGGTCCAGATGGCGCTCGAGAACGAGGGTTACGAGGTCCGGACCTATACGGATGGGGCTTCGGCGCTCGCGGCGCTGACGCAAACCCCGCCGGACCTCGCCGTGCTCGACATCAAGATGCCGCGGATGGACGGAATGGAGCTGCTGCGCCGGCTTCGCCAGAGCTCCGACCTGCCTGTGATCTTTCTCACGTCGAAGGACGAGGAGATCGACGAGGTGCTTGGCCTGCGCATGGGCGCCGACGACTACGTCCGCAAGCCCTTCTCCCAGAGGTTGCTGATCGAGCGGGTCCGCGCCGTGCT
>CALFYQ010000202.1 GCA_937952085.1 uncultured Paracoccaceae bacterium
GCGGAACCGGGAGCGGTTCGACGCGCACAAGCTGATCGAGGAGTTCATGATCCTCGCCAACGTCGCCGCCGCGGAGACGCTGGAGGTGAAGCGCCGGCCGCTCCTCTACCGCGTCCACGAGGAGCCGAACCGCGAGAAGATCGATGCGCTCCGGGTGATCGCCGAGGAATCCGGCTATGCGCTGGCGAAGGGCGAAGTCATCAAGACGCGCCACCTCAACGCCCTTCTCGACGCCGCGGCGGGCGGCGCGGACGCCGAGCTGATCGGCATGGCGGTGCTCCGCTCTATGACGCAGGCCTATTACGCGCCGGAGAATTTCGGCCATTTCGGCCTCCACCTCCGCGCCTACGCCCACTTCACCTCGCCGATCCGCCGCTATGCGGACCTCATCGTCCATCGCGCGCTGATCGCGGCGCATGGCTGGGGGCCGGACGGGCAGACGATGGAGGAGGCGGCGGAGCTTCGCGACATCGCCGAGCACATCTCGATGACCGAGCGCCGCTCGATGGAGGCGGAGCGCGACACGACCGACCGCTATCTTTCCGCCTATCTGGCGGACCGGGTCGGCGCCGAGTTCGAGGGCCGCGTTTCCGGCGTCGCCCGGTTCGGCCTCTTCGTGAAGCTGGACGAGACCGGGGCGGACGGCTTCGTGCCGATCTCCGCCCTCGGCGACGAATGGTTCCGCCATGACGAGGCCCGCGCCGCGCTGGTTGGCGAGCGCACCGGCAAGACGCTGTCGATGGGCGCCAGGGCGCTGGTGCGGCTGGTCGAGGCGGCGCCGCTGACCGGCGGGCTCCTCTTCGAGCTGATCGAGGCGGAAGGCTTCGGCAAACCGGGCCGCACGGGCCGGAGGGGCGAGGCGCCGCGGCGGCGCGCCGGCGCCGCGAAAGCGCGGAACCTGAAGGCGAAGAAACGGGACCGGCGCGGGCGCTGAGGCGCCCCTATCAAGGTTGATAGGGGCGCCATCCCATTGGAATCAAAAAGTTCTTGCGCCGGCGATCAGGCCGCCGGCCGTGCGAGGATCGGCGGGTTCACCTCGTCCGGGATCGGGCAGAGATAGGGGCTCTCGGTCAGCACCTTCTGGTGCTCCGCCTTCGCCGCCGCCAGCGCTGCGGGCTCACGGATCAGTTTCGCCGCCGTCGCCGCCATGATCTTCGCGGCGTGGACCATGCCCTTCTTGGCGAGGGGCGATTTCCCTTGCGCGGTGAGCTGCCAGGTGTGGAACGGGGTGCCGAGCGCGCAGGTCGTCACGCGGGCCTGCACGGTCGGCGTCGCCCAGCTCACGTCGCCGACATCGGTGGAGCCGTCGCCGCCTTCGGGCTTCCGGTCATAGGGCAGGAGAGCCTCGGAGATCGGCGCCCCGAAATCCGGCGCGACGCCCATCCGGCGGAACGCCGCCGCCACGTCCTCGCGCCCGAGCGAGCCGCGGATCGCGGCGGCGAAGGCGCGATCCTCCTCGTCGAAGGCCGGGGCGCCGAGCCGGTCGAACTCCGCCTGCATGGCGAGCTCCAGCGCCTTGTTGCCGAGGACGTTCGAGACGCCGGAGAAGACCTTCGCCTCCACCCGAGTCTCCGTCATCAGCGCGGCGCCCTCGGCGATCTTTCGCACCCGCGCGACCAGCGAGGCGAGGCCGGCATTGTCCTTCGCGCGGATGAGCTGGCGCACCGTCGCCTTCGCCTGCACTACGTTCGGGGCCGCGCCGCCGGCGTCGATATAGGCGTAGTGGATGCGCGCCTCGTCCGGCATGTGCTCCCGCATGTAATTCACGCCCACGTTCATCAGTTCCACCGCGTCGAGCGCGGAGCGGCCGAGCTCCGGCGCCCCGGCGGCGTGCGCGGCCTTGCCGTGGAAGGTGAAGTCGATCCGCGTGTTCGCGAGGGAGCGCGGATGGTCCACCGCGGTGAAATAGGCTGGGTGCCAGGTGATGGCGGCGTCCACGTCGTCGAAGAGCCCGGCGCGGACCATGTAGGTCTTCGCCGCGCCGCCCTCCTCGGCCGGGCAGCCGTAATAGCGGACGCGGGCCTTCACCCCGTTCGCGGCGAGCCAGTCCTTTACCGCCGTCGCGGCGAGGAGCGCGGCGGCGCCGAGGAGGTTGTGGCCGCAGCCATGGCCCGGCCCGCCGGCTTCGAGCGGCTTGTGCTCGGCCGCGCCGGCCTCCTGGCTGAGGCCCGGCAGCGCGTCGTATTCGCCGAGGATGGCGATCACCGGCCCGCCGTCGCCGGCCTCGCCGATCACCGCGGTGGGGATGCCGGCCGGCGCCTCGACGACGCGGAAGCCCTCGGCGCGGAGCGCGGCGTCATGCTCCGCCACGGCGCGGAACTCGCCATAGAGGAGCTCCGGCGCGTCGAAGACGCGGTCGGAGAGGGCGATGAAGGGCGCCCGCTTGGCTTCGACAAGGTCCCAGATCGGTTCGGAATTCTGCATCGCGCGCTCCCTGGCTCGCCATCACTTGGGGCGCCTCCGCGGCGCGGCGCAAGTCAGCGCCGGCGGAACAGGAGAACCCCGGTCATCGCCGCCCATACCGCGGCCAGACCGCCCCAGGTGATCGCATATTGAAGATGGTTGTTCGGCACGTCGATCACGGCGATCGGCGTCGGGACCGGCCAGTCGCCGACCGCGGTCGAGGTCTCGGCGACGACGAGGACGGGCTCGGCTCCGAAGATCGCCGCCATTTCGCTGAGGTCCCGCTCGGTCCAGACATTGTCGCGCGCGCCGAAATCGGGGCCCTCGCCGCCTTCCTCGGGCCAGCGGAGCGCGCCCACCACCTCGATCTCGCCTTCGGGCGCCGGGGTCGGCCGCACCGCCGCGCCGCCCTCGTTCTTCTCGCCGACGGGGACATAGCCGCGGTCCACCATCACGCGCCGGCCCTTCGCCGTCTCGAAGGGCTGGATGATGCGGTAGCCGGGGCCATGGGGGCGGAGCGTGGTGATGAAGGGGGCGTCGGCGGCGCCGTTCGCCCCTTTCGCGCCGTCGAACCGGCCGGTGAGGCGGACGCGGGAGAACTCCTGCGTCGCCGGGTCGAGGGCGGCGGGCAGCGGAACGGGCGCGGCGGCGAGGCGCGCCTCCAGCGTGGCGATCACGCCTTCCTTCCATTCGAGCCGCCGCGCCTGCCAGAGGCAGAGCGAGAGCAGCACCGCGACGCCGCCGATCCCCGTCGCCAGCATGCCCCAGCGGCGAAACGAAGAAGGGCGGCCGGAGCCGCCCTTTTCAGATTGTCCGGCCATGATCGGCTCAGGCGCCCCAGATGTAGATGCAGAGGAAGAGGAACAGCCAGACCACGTCGACGAAGTGCCAGTACCAGACCGCCGCCTCGAAGCCGATGTGCTTCTGCGGGGTGAAGTGGCCCTTCAGCGCCCGCACATAGCAGACGAAGAGGAAGATCGTGCCGATGATGACGTGGAAGCCGTGGAACCCGGTCGCCATGAAGAAGTTGGCGCCGTAGATGTTGCCCGAGAAGCCGAAGGCGGCGTGGCTGTACTCGTAGGCCTGCGTCACGGTGAAGAGCACCCCGAGAAGCACGGCGAGCAGGAGGCCCCATTTCAGGCCCTCGCGGTCGTCCTCCTGCACCGCATGGTGCGCCCAGGTGGCGGCGCAGCCCGAGGTGAGCAGGATCAGCGTGTTGAGGAGCGGCAGGTGCCAGGGGTCGAAGGTCTCGATGCCGGGCGGCGGCCAGATCCCGTCGGCGCTGTTGGCGGTGGAGGAGGTCAGCGCACTCGGATCCTCCACGTTCGGGTAGATCGCGTGCTTGAAGAAGGACCAGAACCAGGCCGAGAAGAACGCGACTTCCGAGGCGATGAACATGATCACGCCGTAGCGGAGGCCGATCGAGACGACCGGCGTATGGTCGCCCGCATGGGACTCTGCGACGACCTCGGACCACCAGCCGTACATGACGTAGAGAACGCCAAGGAAGCCGACGATGGCGAGAACCGGCGTGATGTCGTGGAACCAGAGCACGGCGCCGAACAGCATCACGAAGGCGCTGACGGCCCCCAGGAAGGGCCAGATGCTCGGCGCCAGGATGTGATAGTCGTGGTTTTTTTCGTGGGCCATGTCGATCCCCTCGGGCCAGCGCCCCTTGTTCACCCGGCAGGCCGCGCCCCGTCAACCGGCGCCTGCGCCGATTCGGGAAGCTCGGTGCGATGGAAAGTGTAGGACAGCGTGATCGTGTTGACTGCGGACGCCTCGTCATCCTCCATGATGTCGGGGTCGACATAGAAGGTGACGGGCATCTGCACCGACTCGCCCGGCTGCAGCACCTGCTCGGTGAAGCAGAAGCAGGCGATCTTCACGAAGTAGCCCCCGGTGGTGAAGGGCGTGACGTTGAAGCTTGCGGTGCCGGCGATCGGCTGGTCGGAAAGGTTCGTCGCCTCGTAGAAGGCCAGCCCGGTCTCGCCGATCCGGACCGACATGGTCGGCTGCGTCGGCTTGAAGCGCCAGGGCAGGTCGTTGTCGACATTGCTGACGAAGCGGACGGTGACCTTCCGGTCGAGGATCACGTCGGGCGCCTGCTCGGCGCGCTGCGTCGTGCCGCCATAGCCGGTGACGCGGCAGAACATGTCGTAGAGCGGCACCGCGGCGAAGCTCATGCCCAGCATGAACACGCCGAGCCCGGCGAGGCCGAACATGACCCGGCGGTTCTTGTCGGCGCTCATCGGGTCCCCTCCCAGGACATCGGCGGCTTCATCGCATGCGCCCCCATCTTGGCGATGGTGACGCCGAAAAGCAGCGCGACGAATGCGAGCAGCACGCCGCCGAGGACGAGGTTCCGCGCGCGGCGGCGGCGATGCAGCTCATGCTCCCGGCTGATCATCCGAGCCTCCAGGGCAGCGGCTGCGAGAGGCCGGCGGCGTGCAGCGCCGCCTCGGCCGCCAGCGCGCCGAAGATCAGGAACAGCCAGAGGATGGAATAGCCGAAGAGACGCTTCTCCGCCCGGTGCGCGTCTTTCGCGGCCGCGTCTTCGGAGCGGCGCGCGACGATGAAGGAAAGCCGCACGAACTCGGCCGAGAGCGCCGCGGAGACGGCGAGATAGACCGGCCCGCCGATCGAGGTGAAGGCCGGGGCGACCGCAGCCGCGGCGGCGGCGACGGCGTAGAGCCCGATCTGCCGGCGCGTCGCCCGCGGCCCGGCCACGACCGGCATCATCGGCACGCCCGCGCGTTCGTAATCGCCGTTCCGGTAGAGCGCCAGCGCCCAGAAATGCGGCGGCGTCCAGAGGAAGATGATCGCGAACATCAGCCAGGCCTCGAGCCCGACCGCGCCGGTCGCCGCCGCCCAGCCGAGGAGCGGCGGGAAGGCGCCCGCGGCGCCGCCGATCACGATGTTCTGCGGCGTCGAGCGCTTCAGCCACATCGAGTAGATCACGGCGTAGAAGAAGATGGTGAAGGCGAGGATGCCGGCCGCCAGCCAATTGGCGAAGAGCCCGAGCATCGGCACCGAGATCAGCGAGAGGCCGAGCCCGAGGGCCAGCGCCTCGCCCGGCGCGACCCGGCCCGAGGGGATCGGCCGGAGGCGGGTCCGGGCCATCTTCACGTCGATATCGGCGTCCCACCACATGTTGAGCGCGCCGGAGGCGCCGGCGCCCACCGCGATGCAGAGGATCGAGGCGAAGGCGACAACGGGGTGGACATGGCTCGGCGCGACGGCGAGCCCGACCAGCGCGGTGAAGACGACGAGAGACATCACCCGCGGCTTCAGGAGGGCGACATAGTCGCGGACCTCCGCCTCCCGCGGGGCGCTCAGCCCCTCAACGTCGAACGCGCTGGCCATAGGCTGGCGTCGGCCCGGCTCAGTCGGCCGAGGCGAGCTTCACGTCGCGGCGGGGCGGCAGGCCCTGCGCGGTGCGAGTCGTCTCGATCCAGGCGGCGTAGTCTTCCTGGCTGACCACCTTCACGGTGATCGGCATGTAGGAATGGTCCTTGCCGCAAAGTTCGGAGCACTGGCCGAAATAGGTGCCGATCCGGTCCGCGTTGAACCAGAGCTCGTTCATCCGGCCCGGCACCGCGTCGACCTTCACGCCGAAGGCGGGAATGGTCCAGGCGTGGATCACGTCGGAGCCGGTGACGAGGACGTGGACGTTGGTGTTGACCGGAAGGACGACCGCGGTGTCCGCGGCGAGGAGGTTCTCGTCCGGCGCATAGCCGTTCGCTTCCAGCTCGTCCTTCGCCAGCATGATCGCGTCGAAGGAGATCTCGTCGTCCGGATACTCGTACGACCAGTACCACTGGTTGCCCGTCGCCTTGATGGTGACGCCGGCCTCCGGCACGTCGAGCTGCTTGTAGAGGATCGGGAAGGAGATCACGCCGATCACGATCAGCACGACCACCGGAATGCCGGTCCAGAGCACTTCGAGCACCGCGTTGTGGGTGAAGCGCGCCGGGGTCGGGTTCTTCTTCTCGCCGAAGCGGAAGATCACGATGCCGAGCAGCACGACGACAAGAAGGACGATGAACGCGCTGATCCAGTGCAGGATCGAATCGAACCAGTGGATGTCCCGCGCCAGCTCGGTGGCCGCTTCCTGGAAGCCGATGCCGCCCGGCGTGGGCTTGCCGACCAGCTCCTGCGCGGCGGCGCCGCCGGCGAGAAGGGCCGCGGAGACCGCGGCGGCGAGGCGGGCGATGGAATGGACCATGTCGTCGTCTCCGATCCCGTAGGTGGCCGCAGCGGTAGAGATCGCCGCGGAGGCGCCTATCTTGCGTTTCGTATGGCGCAGCGACCCGCCGAGGGCAAGCTGGACCATTGCGTCATTCGGCCGCTAAATCGCGGGCGAGCATAGCATAGCGGCGGAGGCGAAGCGTGAAAGAGACCGAAAACGCCGACGAGGCGCCGTTCCGCCCCTTCGAGACCGACCTCGACCGGGACGAGTCGCTGGCCACGCTCCGCGGCGCCGTCGCCGGCGGCGAGGATGGCGAGCTCTTCCTCGAACGCCGCCGGTCGGAGGCGCTGGTCTTCGACGACGGTCGGCTCCGCTCCGCCTCCTATGACAGCGCCAAGGGGTTCGGCCTCCGCGCAGTCTCCGGCCCGACCGCCGGCTATGCCCATTCGACGGAGCTCACCCCGGCCGCGCTTCGCCGCGCGGCGGAGACGGCGCGGCTCGCCTGCGCCGCGGGCGGCGGGCTCGCGGCCGAGGCGCCGGCCGGCACCAACCGGCGGCTCTATCCGCAGGAGAGCCCGATCTCGGCGATGGCGTTCGGCGCGAAGGTGGAGCTTCTGGCCGAGATCGACGCCTGGCTCCGCGCCCGCGATCCGCGGGTGAAGCAGGTCTCCGTCAGCCTCGCCGGGCAGCTTCAGGAGGTGGAGATACTCCGGCCCGAGGGCGTCTCGCTCCGCGAGGCGCGGCCGCTCGTGCGCCTTTCCATCTCCGTCATCGTCGAGAAGGACGGGCGGCGGGAGACTGGCTCGGCCGGCGGCGGCGGGCGGATGAGCTACGACGCGCTCGTCTCCCCCGAGGCCTGGCGGCGGGAGGCGGAGGAGGCGCTCCGCATCGCCCTCGTGAATCTCGAGGCGGAGGAGGCGCCGGCCGGGGTGATGGAAGTGGCGCTCGGCGCCGGCTGGCCCGGCATCCTCCTCCACGAGGCGATCGGCCACGGGCTCGAAGGCGACTTCAACCGCAAGAAGACCTCGGCCTTCTCCGGCCTGATGGGCCAGCGCGTCGCCGCGCCCGGCGTCACCGTGGTGGATGACGGCACGATCCCCGGCCGCCGCGGCTCCCTCTCCTTCGACGACGAGGGCACGCCGACGTCGCGCACCGTGCTGATCGAGGACGGCATCCTCACCGGCTACATGCAGGACCGACAGAACGCGCGGCTGATGGGCATGGCGCCCACCGGCAATGGCCGGCGCCAGAGCTTCGCCCATATCCCGATGCCGCGGATGACCAACACGGTGATGGAGAACGGCGAGGCGAAGCCGGAGGACGTGGTCGCCGCGGTGAAGGACGGCATCTACGCCGTCGGCTTCGGCGGCGGGCAGGTCGATATCGTTAACGGAAAGTTCGTCTTTTCCTGCACCGAGGCCTACCGGGTGAAGGACGGCAAGGTGCTCCACCCGGTGAAGGGCGCGACGCTGATCGGCGACGGCCCCTCGGCGCTGAAGCGCGTGCGCCTGATCGCCGACGACATGAAACTCGACCCCGGCGTCGGCACCTGCGGCAAGAACGGCCAGGGCGTTCCGGTCGGCGTGGGCCAGCCGACGCTCCTGATCGACGGGCTCACGGTCGGCGGCGCCGCGGCCTGAGGCGGATTCGCGCCCCCGAATCATAGGGTTGGACCGACGCATCCGGAATGTGCTAAATCCGACACGATAACGAACAGGGTGCGTCGCGAGGTCGGGATGGGTGATTTTCGAGGGATACCCCTGTTGGAGGGCCTGCCGCCCGAAATCGCCCAGCGCGCCGCGAGCCGCTGCCGCTGGAAGGCGTTCGAAGCGCACGAACTGATCGTCGATTACGGCGACGAATCGAACGAGGTCATCTTCATCATCACCGGGCAGGTTCGGGTGCTGATGTCCTCCGCCTATGGCCGCCACGTGATTCTCAACCACCTGGACAAGGGCGACTTCTTCGGCGAGATGTCGGCCATCGACGGCCGGTCCCGCTCCGCCTCGGTGATCGCGCTCTACAATTCCGAAGTCTGCGTCATGCCGGGCGAGGTCTTCATGGAGATCGCCACCACGGTGCCCGACGTGGCGCGGAAGACGATGGAGAAGCTGACCGAACGGGTCCGCACCATCAACGAGCGGCTGGCCGAGCAGGCGTTCCTCACCGCGCGCCAGCGCCTCTGCGCCGAGCTGCTCCGGCAGTCCCGCCCCCGCTCCGGCCATCCCGGCCAGCGCATCGTCTCCCCGCCCCCGATCCAGGAAGACCTCGCCAACCTCATCTCCTCCCGCCGCGAGGTGGTGAGCCGCGAATTGTCCGCGCTGACCCGCGACGGCGTGATCGAGCGGAGCCGCGGCGGCCTGATCCTGACGGACGTGGAGGAGCTTTCGCGGCGGGTCGAAGAGGCGATGGGGCCGATCCGGCCGTAAGCGGCTCACCCCTCAACGGTTCCCGTATCGACCGGTCCTTGGCGGCGCACCGTCCGATCTTCGGCGCGGGCGACCAGCCCGGGCCGCGCCCGCCCCTCCCCGCGGGCGGGCGCCCCCCGGTCGCCTCGAGCGGCTTTGGTCGAGTTCGGGGCGACGCCATAAAGCGCCCATGCCCACCGGAGCAGGCGCCCACCCAGGGGCGGTCGCGGCCCTCCGCGCGGACCGCTTGCCGCTCCTGGCTCCGTGTCGGACCAGAAGCGCCAAACTGCGGCCGATCATCCGGCGCGGCCGCGTAACCCCCACCTTGACCTTCCCCCCTCCGCGCGACAGGTTCGCCGCGTCGCACCAAACGGAGAGCCGAGGATGGGAATGCGGATGTCGCCGCGCGAGATGCTCGCGAAGCTGGTCTCCTTCCCCACCGTCTCCCGAGACTCGAACCTGCCGCTGATCGACTTC
This sequence comes from uncultured Paracoccaceae bacterium, assembly GCA_937952085.1. GTDB lineage: Bacteria > Pseudomonadota > Alphaproteobacteria > Rhodobacterales > Rhodobacteraceae > Pikeienuella. Next base: position 9,481 of record CALFYQ010000202.1, read on the forward strand.
GCCGAGGAATATCTCGCCTCGCACGGCGTCGCCTCGCGCCGCGTCTATGACGAGACCGGGCAGAAGGCGAACCTCTACGCGCTGGTCGGCCCGGAGACGGAAGGCGGCGTCATCCTCTCGGGCCATACCGACGTGGTGCCGGTCGACGGCCAGGAATGGACCAACGATCCCTTCACCGTGACGGAGCGGGACGGCAAGCTCTACGGCCGCGGCACCTGCGACATGAAGGGCTTCGACGCCCTCGCGCTCGCGCTCGTCCCCGACATGCTGGCGGCGGGGCTGAAGAAGCCGATCCAGATCGCCCTCTCCTATGACGAGGAGATCGGCTGCCGCGGCGCGCCGTCGATGATCGCCGAAATGCGCGAGACGCTGCCGCGCGCCGCCGCGGTGATCGTCGGCGAGCCCTCGCTGATGAAGGTCGTCACCGCGCACAAGGGCTCGATCGGCCTTGTCACCCGCGTCCACGGCTTCGAGGTGCATTCCTCGCTGATGCATACCGGCGTCTCGGCCAACATGCAGGCGGCGCGGCTCATCAACTGGATGCGGGAAGAGACGCTGGCGAACGCCGCCAAGGCCGACCCGAACTCGATCTTCGAGCCGCCCTTCACAACGCTCCATGTCGGCATGGTCCATGGCGGCACGGCGCACAACATCACCGCGAAGCTCTGCGAGTTCTCGTCCGATTTCCGGGTCTGCCCGCCGGAGACGCCGGCCGGCTGGCTCGAACGCTACAAGGGATTCGCCGCCGGCATCGAGGCGGAGATGCAGGCGATCCGCCCCGGCACGCGGATCGAGATCGTCACCCGGATGATGAACCCGCCCTGCGAGCGGGAGGCGGAGGGCGCCGCCGAGGCGCTCGTCCGCTCCCTCACCGGCGACAATTCGGAGAACGTCGTCTCCTACGGCACCGAGGCCGGGCAGTTCCAGGAGGCCGGCTATTCCACGGTGATCTGCGGGCCGGGCTCCATCGCCCAGGCGCATCAGCCGGACGAGTTCATCGCCGTCTCCGAGTTCGAGGCCGGCGAGGCGTTTCTCCGAAAGCTGATCCAGCGGCTCTCCGCCTGATGCCCGTCCTCAACTCGGTCGCCGCGCTCCAGGCCGAGATGACCGCCTGGCGGCGGGACTTTCACCGCCACCCGGAGCTTTCCTACGAGGTCCACCGCACCGCCCGGGTGGTGGCCGAGAAGCTCCGCGCCTTCGGCTGCGACGAGGTGGCGGAGGGGATCGGCCGCACCGGCGTCGTCGGCCTCATCCGCGGCTCCGCGCCGGGCCGGACCATCGGCCTGCGCTCCGACATGGACGCCCTGCCGATCCCGGAGGCGACCGGGCTCGACTGGGCCTCGGCCACGCCCGGCCTGATGCACGCCTGCGGCCATGACGGCCACATGGCGATGCTGCTCGGCGCGGCGAAGCACCTGGCCGAGACCCGCCGCTTCGCCGGCGCGGTCGCGGTCATCTTCCAGCCGGCGGAGGAGGATGGCGGCGGCGGCGAGGCGATGGTGAAGGACGGCATGATGGAGCGCTTCGCCATCAACGAGGTCTACGGCATGCACAACATGCCGGACCTGCCGGTCGGCGCCTTCGCGATCCGGCCCGGCCCGCTGATGGCCTCGACCGACGAGTTCGACATCGTGATCGAGGGGAGGGGCGGCCACGCCGCCAAGCCGCACAAATGCGTCGACCCGGTGCTCGCCGCCTGCCGCTTCGTGCGGGCCGCGCAGAGCGTCGTCTCCCGCAACATGGACCCGGTGGACCCGATCGTCGTCACCATCTGCGGGATGTGGAACGAGGGCTCGACCACCTACAACGTGATCCCGCCCTCGGTGCGGATGACCGGCACCGTGCGCTGCTATTCCGAGGCGAACCGCGCGCTCGCCCGGGCCCGGCTCGACGCGCTGGCGGAGGGGATCGCCGCGGCCGACGGGGCGCGGGCGCGGAACACATGGGTCCGCGGCTATCCGCCGACGATCAATGACGCGCGCTCCACGGAATTCGCCGCGGAAGTCGCCGCGGACGTGGCGGGCGGCTGCGACCGGAACACGCCTATGGCCCTCGGCGCCGAGGATTTCGCCTACATGCTCGAGGCCCGGCCCGGTGCGATGATCTATGTCGGCAACGGCCCCTCGGCGGAATGCCACCATCCGAAGTATGATTTCGCGGACGAGACGATGCCCGCCGGCGCCTCCTACTGGGTGCGCCTCGCGGAGCGGGCGCTGCCGCTCGACGGAAAGGACTGACCCATGCCCACGATCAACCGCTTCGCCGATCTGCACGACGAGATCACCGCCTGGCGGCGGGACCTCCACGAGAACCCGGAACTTCAATTCGACTGCCACCGCACCGCCGGCATCGTCGCCGCCAAGCTTCGGGAGTTCGGCTGCGACGAGGTGGTGGAGGGCATCGGCAAGACCGGCGTCGTCGCCGTCATCAAGGGAAAGCAGCCGGGGGACCGGGTGATCGGCCTTCGCGCCGACATGGACGCGCTTCCGATCGAGGAGGCGACCGGCGCCGTCCACGCCTCGAAGGTGAAGGGCTCGATGCACGCCTGCGGCCATGACGGCCACACCGCGATGCTGCTCGGCGCCGCCAAGTATCTCGCCGAGACGCGAAATTTCGCCGGCAAGGCGGTCATCATCTTCCAACCCGCCGAGGAGGGCGGCGGCGGCGGCCGGGAGATGGTGAACGAGGGCGTGATGGAGCGCTTCGGGATCGAGGAAGTCTACGGCATGCACAACATGCCGGGCATCCCGGTCGGCCATTTCGCGGTGCGCCCCGGCCCGATCATGGCGGCGGCGGACCTTTTCGAGATTGACGTGAAGGGCAAGGGCGGCCACGCCGCGATCCCGCACAAGGCGGTGGATACGACGCTGGTGGCGGCCGAGATCGTCGTGGCGCTCCAGTCCATCGCCTCGCGGAACCTCGATCCGGTGGAGAGCCTCGTCATCTCCGTCTGCTCCTTCGAGACGGAGACGAAGGCCTATAACGTCATCCCCGACACGGTGAAGCTGAAGGGCACGGTCCGCTCCTACACCGAGGCGGTGCGGACGATGGCCGAGGTCCGCATGGGCGAGATCGCCGAGAACATCGCCCGCGCCTTCGGGGCCGAGGCCAAGCTCGACTTCCAGCGCAACTACCCGGCCACGGTGAACGCCGACGCGCCGACGCAGAAGGCCGCCGACGTCGCCGCCCGCATCGTCGGCGAGGCGAACGTGGAGCGGAATACCCCGCCGCTGATGGGCGGCGAGGATTTCGCCTTCATGCTGAACGCCCGCCCCGGCGCCTACATCTTCATCGGCAACGGCGACACCGCCTCCGTCCACCACCCGGAATACGACTTCAACGACGAGGCGATCCCGGTCGGCTGCTCCTACTGGGCGAAGTTGGTCGAGGAGCTGCTGCCGGCGGCGTGAGCCGGGCTGACCCCGCCGCGCGCTCGTCCAGCATGGTCGGAGCGACGCGCGGAGGGCGCTTGACCCCGGGAGGGGTCGGGCGCGGCCCGTGCTGGTCATGGGCCGAGAGCGAAGGTAAGCGCGCGTCGTCGGAGGCCGAGGAGGTTGGGCCGGAGTGAGGGCGCCTACGATCAGCTCAGCCTCCGTCCCCTTGCGCCGACTGAGGATCGAGCCCGCCCGATTTGTCCCGCGACAAATCGGGCTGCGGCCGCCCGCCCCCAGGCGGCCGCAAACGCGGCCACCCGGGCGTCCGCCGCCCGATTTTGGGAGATGTCGGTCCGAGCGGCGCCCTTCTTCGGCCTCCGCTGTCGCTCCCGGCCGACGGACCGGGCGTCC
>CALFYQ010000203.1 GCA_937952085.1 uncultured Paracoccaceae bacterium
GGAGATGGTGGAGACCCACCAGGAGGCCTGGACCCAGGTCTGGGACAACTGGTCGATGCTGAAGCCCGGTATGACGCTCCGCGAGGTCTCCTTCGGCACGCGGCCGGTCCCGCCCGAATTCCGGCAGCTCAAATACGGCTGCGTGATGCACGGCGTCGGCCTCTGCGACGAGTGGCCCCTCATCAAGTACCCCGACGACTGGATCGACGGGGAGTTCGAGGCGGTGCTGGAGCCCGGCATGCTGCTCTGCTCGGAAAGCTATCTCGGCAAGGTTGGCGGCGGTTTCGGCGTGAAGCTGGAGGACCAGGTGCTCATCACCGAAACCGGCGTCGAGAACCTCACCCGCTGCCCGTTCGACGCGAAGCTGATGGGCGATCTGAAGGACCCGCTCGGCCGCTGAGGCTTGACGCAAGCGCCCGAAGCGTGGAGCCAAGGCGCAATGCGGCAGGCGACGGGCGGGCGGAGGCATGGACGAGGAAGCGCGCTTCGCCTTCACGCCCGCGCCGGGCGAAGTGGCGCGGGTGACGCTTCGCTGGGGCGCGCTCTCGGCGCTCACCTTCGGCGCCGGGCGGTTCTGGTTCAAGACGGCGCAGCGCCGGCTGATCTGGCGGCGCACGACGCTGGCGGGCGACCCGTTCGAATATGACGGCAGCGCCTACGAGCTTCTGCGCGGCACGGCGCTGGCGGTGTTCCTGCTCGGCCTCGCGCTCGTCGCCTACAACCTGATCCTCGCGCTCTTCGGCCTCGCGGTCTGGGGCACGGTCTCGGCGCCGGCGACGGCGCTTCTCAACCTCCTCGCGCTCCTGCCGCTCTTCGAGTTCGCGAAATGGCGGGCGCGGCGCTATCGGCTGATCCGCACGAAGTGGCGCGGCCTTCGCTTCGGCATGGCGCCGGGCGCGGCGGGGTTCCTGCGGGTCTGGCTGATCCAGGCCGCGCTGATGGCGCTTTCCTTCGGCCTCTCGCGGCCGTGGCTGCGCGTTGCGCGGGAGCGCTACATGACCGAACGCATGGTCTGGGGCGACGCGCGGTTCCACTTCATCGGCGAGGCGCGACCGCTTCTCCACCCCTGGCTCCGGGTCTGGTTCGCGGCGGCGGCGGCCTTCGGGGCGATCGCGCTCATCCGCACCTTCGCGCTCGAGGTGCGGACCGGCGGCCTCACGATCGACGTCGCCTCGCTCCTCAGGCCGCCGCTCATCCTCCTCGTGCTCTGGCTGCTCCTTCGGATCTGGCTGCGCTACCGGGCGGCGGAGCTCCGGCTCTTCATGGAGGGCCGGCGGATCGAGGGCGTCCGGATCCACTGCCGCCTGGCGCCGGAGGCGCTCACCGCCGCGGCCTGGCGGACGATCTGGCGCGGCGCGCTCGTCGGCGCCATCGCAACCCTGCTGATCCTGATCGCCGCCTCGGCGGCGCTGCAGGCGGCCATCGCGGTCGAGGGCGGCGACCCGGCCGACTACGCATTCAGCCTCAACATCTCGCTCCTCGGCCGGTTCCAGACCTTCTGGGGCCAGGCGATCTTCGCCCTCGCCGCCTGGCTCAACTACGGGGTTTCGGTGCTCTTCCTGATCTGGGTGTTCCAGGCGCAATGGCTGCCCCGCGCCCATGGCGCGCTGATGGCGGCGACGAGCGCGACCGGGCTCGAAAGCCTCGCCCATGTCCGCCAGCGCCAGGAGGAGGACCAGATCGAGGCGGACGGCTTCGCCGACGCGCTGGACGCCGGCGGGCTCTGAGACCGAAGCGGAAATTCCTGTTTCGGTATTTCTGTTTTATTTCAAATGTTTGACTTCCGATTCAACCTTGAATCGCACGCCCGACGCCGCACGCCCGATTGACCGCGCCGGCGCTTCCGACAAAGCATCGCGCCATGTTCCGAACGCGCGAGATCGAGGCGAACGGCCTCAGCTTCCATGTCGTCGAGGCGGGCGAGCCCGGCCGGCCGCTTCTTCTCCTCCTGCACGGCTTTCCGGAATATTCGGGGGCCTGGGAGGAGGTGATGGCGCGGCTCCAGGACCGCTTCCACCTCGTCGCGCCGGACCAGCGCGGCTATGGCCTCTCCTCGAAACCCTACGCCGTGACGGACTATGCGACCGGCAAGCTCGCCGCCGACGCGGCGGCGATCCTCACCGCCTTCGCGCCCCATGCGCGGGCCGTGGTCGGGCACGACTGGGGCGCCTCGGTCGCCTACGCCCTCGCCATCGCCCGGCCGGAGCTGATGGACAAGCTGGTGATCCTGAACGGGGCGCACCCGATCCCGTTCCAGCGCGCCCTTGCGGCCGGCGGCGACCAGTCCCGCGCCTCGCAATACATCGACTGGCTCCGCGCCGAGGGCTCGGAGGACCGGCTCTCGGCCAACGGCTTCGCGAAGATGCGGCGGCTTTTCGCCGAGGGGATAGACCTTTCCTGGCTCTCCGGCCCGCGGCTCGAAGCCTATCTCGAAGCCTGGGGCCAGCCCGGCGCTATGCGCGGCATGGTCAACTGGTACCGCGCGACGCCGCTCCGCGTGGCCGACCCCGGCGCCCCGATCCCGGAGGAGAAGCTCGTGCCCTTCAACCCGGACCGGCTTCGGATCCGCCCGCCCCACCTCCTGATCTGGGGCCAGGGCGACAAGGCGCTCCTTCCCGCCGCGACCGAGGGGCTGGAGGCGCTCTGCGACGATCTCACCCGCGTAGAGATCGCCGACGCCGACCACTGGATCTGCCACCAGAAGCCCGACGAGGTCTGCCGGCTGATCGCCGATTTCGTCGGCTGAGCCCGGCCATCAGCGCCCGTGATCTTTCGGATCACCCCCTCTCGCCTTTTCCCGGCGCGCGGCCGTGATATGACCACGGCCGTCTGATCTCCGGAGCCCTCCCATGCCTCTCGCCGCAGGCCGCCATTTCCTCGCCATTCCCGGCCCTTCCGTGATGCCCGACGAGGTGCTGCGGGCGATGCACCGGAACTCCGCCAACATCTACGAGGGCGCGCTGGTCGAAATGGTCCGCGGCATGTTGCCGGACCTCGCCTCGGTGGCGCGCACGAAGGGCAAGCCGATGTTCTTCATCGGCAACGGCCACGCCGCCTGGGAGGCCTCGCTCGTCAATACGCTCGACCCGGGCGACAAGATCCTCGTCGCCGAGGCCGGCCGCTTCGCGATCCACTGGGGCGAGATGGCGCAGGCCCTCGGCGTCAATGTCGAGTTCCTGCCCTGCAAGGACCGGCGCGCCGTCGATCCGCAGGCGGTGGAGGACCGGCTTCGCGCCGACAAGAACCATGAGTTCAAGGCCGTGCTGATGGTGCAGATCGACACCGCCACCGGCGCCTGGAACGATGTCGCCGCGGTGCGGAAGGCGATCGACGCCGCCGGCCACCCGGCGCTCTTCATGGTGGACTGCATGGCCTCGCTCGGCTGCACCCGCTACGAGATGGACGAGTGGGGCGCGGACGTGACGATGGCCGGCTCGCAGAAGGGCCTGATGACGCCGCCGGGCCTCGCCTTCCTCTGGGCCAACGAGAAGGCGATGGAGGCGACGAAGCGGCTGACCCGCGGCCGCGTCCACTGGGCATGGGAGCGGCGGGCGGACCCGGAATTCTTCTATCAGCTCTTCCACGGCACGGCGCCGGTTCAGCACCTCTACGCGCTCCGCGCCGCGCTCGACCTCCTGCTCGGCGAAGGGATCGAGGCCGCCTGGGCGCGGCACGCCGCCATCGCCGCCGGGGTCCGCGCCGCGGTGGCGCGCTGGGGCGAGGGCGGGCCGCTCGAGCTCAACATGCTGGAGGCGTCGGAGCGGTCGAACGCCGTCACCACGATCCGCACCGGCTCGATCGACGCCGCGCGCCTTCGTGCCACGTCGGAGAAGCAGCTCAACGTCACCCTCGGCATCGGCCTCGGCGACCTCCAGGGGCAGACCTTCCGGATCGGCCATATGGGTCATGTGAACGCACCGATGATCCTCGGCGTGCTCGGCTCGATCGAGCTTGCGCTCGGGCATATCGGCGCGCCGCACGCCAAGGGCGGCGTCGAGGCCGCCATCGAAGCGATGGCCTACGCCGTCGCCTGAGCGCCGGGGACTGCTCGGTTTTGAGGGTCGGCGGTAGAGTTATGTAGGGAGGTCACGCCCGCCCTTGGGTGGGCGCTTGCTTCGGCCGGCATGGGTGTTTTGGGGCGCCGCGCCGACCTCGGGCGGGCGCGGCCCGGGCTAGTCGCCCGGGCCGGGAGGGATGAACGGCGGAGCGCCCCTCCTTGATACGGCGAAACCGCTACTCGAACGCCCGCCCGAGCGGCTCCAGCCGGACGCCCTTCCTGAGCCGTGTCCAGGGCAGCGAAGCCGGGCTCACCGGCATCGGCCCCGGCGCCGCGGCGGTCAGGATCGCCGCAGCGATGGGCGCGAAATCGGCGCGGAAATGCACCGAACTCTTCACGCAGAGCGCCTTCATCGCCTCGGGCTCGACGCCGACCTGCCGGAACATCGCCCGGTCCGCCATCTGCGCCTTGGCGGAGACGACGACGATCTTCAGCCCGTCGAGATCGAGCCGCGCCGACGGGCCCATGTTCACCATCTGCCCGCCATGGAACGGGCCGGGGCAGAGGAACGGACCGTCGTTCAGCTTCTCCACCCGGTATTCGGCTTCGAGCGGCGCGTCGCCCGGCACGCCGGATTTGGCCCCGAGCGCGAGGCGGATCACCGCCCCCTCGCCCGCCGCATGGGCCGCCGCCGCCGAGTCCGGGTCGTAGATCGAGCCGATTGCGGCCCCTTCGACTCCGCGGAGGGCGCGAACCATGCCCATCGTGTCGCTGTCCCCGCCTGCGCCGGGATTGTCCTGCGTGTCGGCGATCACCACCGGCCGGCCGGTCTCCGCCGCGATGCGGAGCGCCTCGACCACCGCGTCCTCCGGGGAGTAGACGCGGCCGGCGAACTCCTTCTCAGCCGCGATGACGAGGCCCATCAGCGTGCCCGCATCGGCTTCGGCGGTCGGACCATAGGCGAGCGCGGTGGCGCCGCATTCGGGGAAGTCGGCCGCCGGGAAGCCCATGTTGAGGCTCATCGGCCAGCCGGTCTCCATCGCCTCCATCGCGGCGTAGATGCGCTGCGCCGGCTCCATGTCGGTGGACTGCCAGGCGATGGGGAGGAGGAAGGGCGCCGGCTTCATCGCCTTCGCCGGCCGCGCCTCTCCGGCCATCAGCCGGCCGAGCGCCGCCGCCGCGCGGCGCCCGGTCGCCGCCATGTCGACATGGGGATAGGTGCGATAGGAGACGAGGAGATCGGCGATCTCCACCATCCGCTCGGTGACGTTGGCGTGGAGATCGAGCGAGGACACGAGCGGCACGTCCGGCCCGATCACCGCGCGAACACGGGCGAGGATCTCGCCCTCGCCGTCGTCGAGATGCTCGGCCACCATCGCGCCGTGGAGGTCGAGATAGACGCCGTCGACCGGCAGCGCCGCCTTCAGCCGGGCGATCATCTTGCCCACGATCGTCTCGAACGCCTCCTCCGTCACCCGGTCGGAGGGCGAGGCGGCGGCCCAGAGGAGCGGCGTCGCCGTCCAGCCTTCCGCCTCGGCGACGGCGAGCCCGCCGGCGAAACCGGCGTTCACCCCGGCGAGCCGCGCGATGGCGTCGTCCCCCTCGAAGAGCCCGAACGGGCCGCCGCCGCGGAGGAACACGTCGAGCCCGGCCTTCGTCGGGGCGAAGGTGTTCGTCTCATGCATGAAGCCGCCAAGGGCGACCTTGAACCCGCCGCTCATAGTTTCGTCACCCCGCACCATTCGGCGATGAAGAGCGCGATGGTCTCCATGCACTTCTGAACCGATTCCATGTTCACCCGCTCGTCGAAGCCGTGGATGCCCTCGGCGACCGGCCCCCAGCAGAGCGCCGGCATCCCGCGCCAGCCATAGAAGCGCGTGTCGGTCAGCCCGGTCATGCTCCGGTCCGGCGGCATGTCGCCGCCGAATACCTGCCGATAGGCGCCGGCGAAAACCTCCTCCGGCTCGTCCGCGTCCTCCAGCGTCCAGCCCTCGGCGAGAAAGCCGTTCCAGATCACCTCGGGCGGGTTGTCCCGCAGGAACGGGTGGCCCGAGGCGGCCTGCGAGACGCAGGCGCGGATCTCCGCCTGCGCGTCCTCGATGGTCCAGCCCGGCATGATGCCGATGCGGCAGTCGATGTCGCACCAGGCCGGCACCGAGGAGGCCCAGTCGCCGCCCTTGATGATGCCCGGGTTGAAGTTCAGCGGGTGCGGCACGTCGGCGTAGAGCGGGTCGGACTTCGCCCGCTCGTTCCATTCCGCCTCGAGCCCGCGGATCGCCTCGACGAGGCTCATCGCCGCCTCGATGGCGTTGGCCCCTTCGCCGGCGGTGGCGACATGGGTGGGCCGGCCGCGCACCGAGAGGCGGAACCAGATGACGCCGACCTGCGTGCGCGTCATCCGGTAGGCGGTCGGCTCCGGGATCAGCACGCAATCGGCGGCATAGCCGCGGGCGCAGGCGGAGAGGGCGCCGAGCCCGGTGCTCTCCTCCTCGATCACGGTCTGGAAATGCACCGGCGCAGCGGGCGCGTAGCCGGCCTTCTGCAGAGCGTCGAGCGCGAAGAGCGCGGCGACGACGCCGGACTTCATGTCGCCCGCGCCGCGGCCATGCATCCAGCCGTCCTTCACCACCGGCTCGAAGGGCGGCGTCGACCACATGTCGAGCGGGCCGGCCGGAACGACGTCGACATGGCCCTGGATGATGAGGGATCGGCCCGTCGCCCCCTCGGGCCGGAAGGAGCCGACCACCGTGCGGGCGCGGGAGAAATCGTGCATCACCGGCCCGAAGCCGCGGAGGGGCTTCAGCTCTTCCGGGTCGATGGTCCATTCGTCCACGGCGTAGCCGCGCCGCCGCAGCGCCGCCGCCATGAGGTCCTGCGCCGGCGCTTCGTGGCCCCGGGTCGAGGGGATGGCGGTCAGCTCCGCGAGAAACCTCGTCGCCTCGGGCATGAGCGAGGCCGCAGCCTCCCGGATCGCGGCGCGGGGCGCCTCGTCGAGCATCATTTCGCCTCCGATGCAGGCGCCGCGTGTTGCGGCGCGAAAAGAGCCTTCCGCGCGTTGTTGACAAGGATTAACCCCCCCGCGCAAGCTTTTCCCACAAGCCCGAGCGATGGGCCGGGACCGCGATCCCGGACCCCGCCGCCGTTGACAGGAGAGAGAGGTTGCCGATGCCCCCCAGCAAACTGAGCCGACGCGCGTTCGGTCTCGTCACCGCCGCCGCGCTGAGCTTCGCCCTCGCCGCGCCGGCCGCACAGGCGGAGACGCTGCGTGTCGTGATGCACTCGGCGCTCCGGGTGCTCGACCCGATCCTGACCACCGCCTACATGAGCCGGAACCACGGCTACATGATCTTCGACACCCTCGTCGCGATGGACGAGAACTTCGAGGTGAAGCCGCAGATGGCTTCCTGGGAGGTCTCGGACGACAAGCTCACCTACACGTTCACGCTCCGCGACGGGCTGAAGTTCCATGACGGCTCGCCGGTCACCGGCGAGGACGTGGTCGCCTCGATCAAGCGCTGGGGCGAGCGGGACGGGATGGGCCAGAAGCTCATGTCCTTCGTCGCCGACATGAAGGCCGAGGGCGACAAGGTCATGGTGATGACCCTGAAGGAGCCCTACGGCCTCGTCCTCGACAGCCTCGGAAAGCCGTCTTCGAACGTTCCCTTCATCATGCCGAAGCGGATCGCCGAGACGCCGTCGACCGAGCCGATCCCCGAGCAGATCGGCTCCGGCCCGTTCAAGTTCGTCCAGGACGAGTTCAACCCGGGCGTCATCGCCGTCTACGCCAAGTACGAGGACTACATACCGCGGGACGAGCCGCCGAGCTGGGCCGCCGGCGGCAAGGTCGCCAAGGTCGACCGCGTCGAATGGGTTGTTCTGCCGGATGACCAGACGAAGCTCGCCGCCCTCCAGTCCGGCGAGATCGACTACTGGGAGGACGTGCCGGCCGACCTTCTGCCGATCGTGCAGGCGACGCCGGACGTCGAGACCGAGATCCTCAACAAGCTCGGCTTCCAGACGATCTTCCGGCCGAACTTCCTCAACCCGCCCTTCACCGACAAGAAGGTGCGCCAGGCGGCGATGTACGCCATCGCGCAGAAGGACGTTCTCGACGCCCTGATCGGCAATCCGGAACTCTACCAGACCTGCGCCGCGATGTTCGTCTGCGGCACCCCGCTCGAGACCGAGGTGGGCGGCGTCGAGGTGCGGGACGGCACGGGCATGGAGAAGGCCCGGGCGCTCCTGAAGGAATCGAGCTACGCCGGCGAGCCGATCGTCTTCATGCATCCAACCGACGTCTCGACGCTCCGCGCCCAGCCGGTCGTCGTCGCCGCGGCGATGCGCGAGGCGGGCTTCAATGTCGATCTGCAGGCGATGGACTGGCAGACCCTTGTCGGCCGCCGCGCCAGCCAGGAAGGCCTCGCCAACGGCGGCTGGAACGGCTTCATCACGAACTGGGTCGGCGCCGACGTCTCCAACCCGATCACCAACAACATGGTGAACGGCAAGGGGCCGCAGGGCGGTTGGTTCGGCTGGCCGACGGTCGAGAAGGCCGAGGCGCTGCGCGACGCCTACGCCAAGTCGGGCTCCATCGACGAGCAGAAGAAGATCGCCGCCGAACTCCAGGCGCTCGCCTATGACGAGGTGATGTACGTGCCGCTCGGCCAGTACAATGTCACCGCGGCCTGGTCGTCCAAGCTCGAGGGCGTCCTGCCCGGGCCGGCGCCCTACTTCTGGAACATCTCGAAGTCCGAGTGACGTTCCTCCGGCCGGCCGCCTCGCGCGGCCGGCCGGTTTCATCCCGGAGGTTCGATGGGCCGCTACATCATCGGACGAATCCTTTCCGCCATTCCGGTGATGGGGTTCGTCGCGCTTTTCGTGTTCCTGCTGCTGCGCCTGACACCGGGCGACCCGGCGGCGATCCTGGCCGGCGACGCCGCGACGCCTGACCAGCTTGAGAAAATCCGGCAGAATCTCGGTCTCAACGACCCGCTGCACATCCAGTTCTTCACCTGGATCGGCAAGCTTCTGCAGGGCGATTTCGGCACCTCGCTGCTCTCAGGAAAGCCGGTGCTGGACCTTGTGATGGTGCGACTCGAGCCGACGATCAGCCTCGCGCTCACCACCATCGTCCTCTCGGTGCTGATCGCGGTGCCGCTCGGCGTCGTCGCCGCCTGGCGTCAGGGCACGCTGATCGACCGTTTCGTGATGGCGCTTTCGGTGCTCGGCTTCTCCGTGCCGATCTTCGTCATCGGCTACGTGATGATCTCGATCTTCGCGCTCGATCTCCGCTGGCTGCCGGTGCAGGGCTTCAAGCCGATCGGCGACGGCGTCGGCGCCTTCGCCGAACGGATCGCGCTGCCGACGATCACCCTCACCCTCCTCTACATCGCGCTCATCGCGCGCATCACCCGCACCTCTATGCTGGAGATCCTCGGCGAGGATTTCGTCCGCACCGCGCGCGCAAAGGGCCTGCCGGAGATGCGCGTGCTGATGCGCCACGCGCTCCGCAACTGCGCGGTGCCCATCGTCACGGTCATCGGCATCGGCTTCGCGCTCATCATCTCAGGCGTCGTGGTGACCGAGAGCGTCTTCAACCTGCCCGGCATCGGCCGCCTCACCGTCGATGCGGTGCTGGCGCGGGACTATCCGGTGATCCAGGCGGTGATCCTGCTCGCCTCGCTCCTCTACGTCGTCATCAACCTTCTGATCGACATCCTCTATGTCGTTCTCGACCCGAGGATCCGTTACTCATGAGCGGCGAAACCCTCCCCGCCGCGCCGTCCGAGCGGTTCCAGCAGATCCGGCGCATCTTCGGCGGCAGCCCGGTCGTCGCCGGCGCCGGGATCCTCCTCGCGCTGATCTTCCTCGCCGCGCTCCTCGCGCCGCTGATCGCGCCGCATGACCCGATGAAGCTCGAACCTTCGATGCGCTTGAAGCCGCCCTCGGCGGAGTTCCTGCTCGGCACCGACGCCTTCGGGCGGGACCTGTTCTCCCGTATCGTCTACGGCGCGCGGATCTCGCTCATCGTCGGCGTCGGCGCCGCCGTCGCGGCCACCGCGATCGGCCTCGCCATCGGCCTTTTCGCCGGCTTCTTCCGGCAGCTCGACGCGGTGCTGATGCGGATCGTCGACGGGCTGATGGCGATCCCGAACATCCTTCTCGCCATCGCCATCGTCGCGCTTTCGGGCGCCTCGCTCTGGACGGTGCTGATCGCCATCACCATCCCGGAAGTGCCGCGCGTCGTGCGCCTCGTGCGCTCGGTCGTGCTCTCGGCGCGGGAGGAGCCCTATGTGGAGGCCGCCATCGCCGCCGGCTCCTCCACCACGCGCATCCTCACCCGGCATCTCCTGCCGAACACGATCGCGCCGCTGATCGTGCAGGGCACCTATATCTGCGCCTCGGCGATCCTCGTCGAGGCGATCCTCTCCTTCCTCGGCGCCGGCGTCAGCCCAGAGACGCCGACCTGGGGGAACATCATGGCGGAGGGGCGCATCTACTTTCAGATCAATCCCGGCATCATCCTCTGGCCCGGACTCGTCGTCTCGCTGACCATCCTCGCCATCAACCTCGTCGGCGACGCGGTGCGGGACGCGCTGGACCCGCGCATGGCCAAGCGGGGGATCGACCGGTGAGCGAACATGTCCTCTCCATCGAGAATCTCCGCATCGCCCTCGCCGACAAGCCGTCGGTCGAGGTGGTGAAGGGGGTCTCGCTCTCGATCCGGGCCGGGCAGACGATGTGCCTCGTCGGCGAGTCGGGCTCCGGCAAATCGCTCACCTCGCTCGCCACGATGGGCCTCCTGCCCCCCGCGCTGAAGGCGACGGCGGGGCGCATCGTCCTCGAGGGCGAAAACCTGACGGGCGCGAGCGCCGGGCGGCTCCGGCATCTTCGGGCGACGAAGATGTCGATGATCTTCCAGGAGCCGATGACGGCGCTGAACCCGGTCCACCGGGTCGGCCGGCAGATCCTCGAGGTGCTGGAGGCGCACACCAAGCTCTCCGCCGCCGAGGCGAAGGCGCAGGTCCTCGGCATGATGGAGGAGGTCCACCTGCCGGAGCCGGAACGGCTCTTCCACTCCTTCCCGCACCAGCTTTCGGGCGGCCAGCGCCAGCGCATCATGATCGCGATGGCGCTGATCCTGCGGCCGAAGCTTCTGATCGCCGACGAGCCGACCACCGCGCTCGACGTGACGACGCAGAAGCAGATCCTCGCGCTGATCCGCGAACTGCGGGAGCAGACCGGCACCGCCGTCCTCTTCATCACGCACGACATGGGTGTGGTGGCGGAGATCGCCGACGACGTGACGGTGCTCCGTCTTGGCGAAGTGCAGGAGACGCGCCCGGTGGGCGAGCTCTTGCGCGCCCCCCACACCGATTACAGTCGCGCGCTCCTCCGGGCGGTGCCCTCGCTCATCCCCCGCGCGCCGCGCCCGACCGAGCGGAGCACGCCGGTGGTGCTGGAGACGAGCGGCCTCTCGAAGGTCTATTCGAGTTCCGGCTGGTTCGGGAAAGGCCGCGAGGTGATCGCGGCGAAGGGCGTCGACCTATCGCTCCGGCGCGGCCGCACGCTTGGCATCGTCGGCGAGTCGGGCTCCGGCAAGTCCACCGTGGCGCGCTGCATCGTCCGGCTGATCGACCCGACCGAGGGTTCGATCCGCATCTCCGGGCAGGAGGTGGCGACGCTCTCCCAGCACGCGCTGAAGCCGCACCGGAAGAAGGTGCAGATCGTCTTCCAGGACCCGTTCCGCTCGCTCAATCCGCGGATCGAGGTCGGCGAGTCGATCATCGAGGGGCCGACGAATTTCGGCGTTCCCCGCGCCGATGCGATGAAGCGGGCGCAGGAATTGCTGGAACTGGTCGGCCTGCCGCGGAGCGCCATCGACCGCTTCCCGCACCAGTTCTCGGGCGGCCAGCGCCAGCGCATCGCCATCGCCCGCGCGCTGGCGATGGACCCGGACCTTCTGGTGGCGGACGAGGCCGTCTCGGCGCTCGACGTCTCGGTGCAGGCGCAGGTGCTGGAATTGCTGGACGAGATCCAGACGCGGCTCGGCGTCGGCCTTCTCTTCATCACGCACGACCTTCGCGTCGCCGCGCAGATCTGCGACGACGTGATGGTGATGCAGAAGGGCGAGGTGGTCGAATACGGGCCGGCCGGCGAGGTGCTGGGCGCGCCGAAAACCGATTATACCCGCGCGCTGATCGACGCCGCGCCGGGCCGGGACTGGGACTTCGCCCATTTCCGCCCGGTCTCCGAGAGCGCGGCCTGAGCCGGCGCGAAGGGCGGATCGTGCGTGGGATCGAACGAACCGTCCAGCGACCGAAACGGTGTCCGGCCCTGGCCGAATGGCGCGCGGAAGGCCGTGATCGCCCCTGGATGGGCGCCTGCTTCGGCCACCATGGGCGCATTATCGAGGCGCCCCGACCTCGGCCCGATCCGATCCTGACAGCCCGGAGGGCGCCTGCCTGCTTGGAGGAGCGGGCGCGGCCCGGGCCTGGGAGGTGGATGAGGCGCCCTTGTGCCGTCCATAGTAAGCCAGAGCGCCCCGCAAACCGGACGCATAACCAATCTCCTCTGAAAGGCCGGACATGAAGATCGCCGAACTGCCCTTCGACGCCGACGCGATGCTCGAAGGGCTCCGCCCCTGGATCGAATGCGAAAGTCCGACCTTCGACACGGCGGCGGTCAACCGCATGATCTCCCTCGCCTCGCGCGACCTCGCCGTGATGGGCGCGCGGATCGAGCGGGTGCCGGGGCGAATGGGCCTCTCCGACTGCATCCGCGCGTCGATGCCCCATCCGAAGGCGGGCGAGCCCGGCATCCTCGTCATGGCGCATCTCGACACGGTGCACCCCATCGGAACGCTCGAAGCCCTACCCTTCCGCCGTGAGGGTGACCGCGCCTGGGGCCCGGGCCTCTGCGACATGAAGGGCGGCACCTACGCCAGCTTCGAGGCGCTCCGCGTGCTGGCGAAGGTCGGCCAGGAGACGAAGCTGCCGGTGACGATCCTCCTCACCGGCGACGAGGAGATCGGCAGCCCCTCGACCCGCGAGCTCATCGAGGCCGAGGCCGCGCGCCACAGCTACGTGCTGGTGCCGGAGCCGGGCCTCAAGGACGGCGGCATGACGACGGGCCGCTACGCCATCGCCCGCTTCAACCTCGCCACCATCGGCCGCCCGAGCCATGCCGGCGCCCGCCTCGCCGACGGCCGCTCCGCGATCCGCGAGATGTGCAAGCGCGTCGTCGAGATCGAGGCGATGACGACGGAGGACTGCACCTTCTCCGTCGGCGTTCTCCATGCCGGGCGCTGGGTGAACTGCGTCTCCTCCCGCGCCGAGGCGGAGGCGCTCTCTATGGCGAAGCGGCAGGCCGATCTCGACGCCGGCGTCGCCCGGATGCTCGCCCTCAACACGCCCGAGGCCGAGGTCGCCTTCGAAGTGAAGCGCGGCGTCACCCGCCCGGTCTGGGAGCCGGAGGAGGGAACGCTCGCGCTCTACGAGATGGCCAAGGGGTTCGCCGCCGAGCTCGGGATCACCGCCTGGCGGCAAAGCTCGGGGGGTGGATCGGACGGCAACTTCACCGGCGCGATGGGCGTCCCGACGCTGGACGGCCTCGGCGTCGAGGGCGCGGGCATCCATACGCTTGACGAGCACATCCATGTGCCGACCCTCGCGAGCCGGGGCCGCATCCTCGCCGGATTGCTGGCCATGCTCGAATAGCGGCGCCGGCCGCCCGGGGTTGCGGGCGGGGCTTCGGCGTGGTCATCCTGTCACGAGGCCCTGACAGGCCATCTGGAACCACCCGCCGCCCGGGGCGCAAAATGAGCGGTGACGCCGACCCAGAGACGCCGTCCGGCGGAGTGCTCGAACTCAGGGACGCGCTCGCGAGCGGCGCGCTCGCCGCCATTGACCTCGCCGAGACACTGCTCGAGCGCATCTCGGAACTGGAGCCGGAGATCTGCGCCTGGGCCTGGATCGACCCGGACGAGGTGCGCCGCCAGGCGCGGGCGATGGACCGCTGGCGCGAGGCCGGCCACCCGCTCGGCCCGCTGCACGGCCTGCCGGTTGGCGTGAAGGACGTGATCGACGTCGCCCGCATTCCCTGCGAGAACGGCTGCCGGATCGACGCCGGCCGCGTGCCGGAGACGGACGCCTGGGTGGTGCGCCGCCTCCGCGCCGCGGGCGGCTACGTCATGGGCAAGACGGTGACGACCGAGCTCGCCTACATGAATGCCGGCCGGACCCGGAACCCGCATGACCGCGAGCGCACGCCGGGCGGCTCCTCCTCCGGCTCCGCGGCGGCGGTGGCCGCCGGCATGGTCCCGCTCGCCATCGGCACGCAGACCGGCGGCTCGGTGATCCGCCCCGCCGCCTTCTGCGGCGTGACCGGCTTCAAGCCGAGCTACGGCGCCATCCCGCGGACCGGCGTGCTGATGCAGTCCCATACCCTCGACACGCTCGGCGTCTTCGCGGCCGAGCCAGAGGGGGCCGCGCTCCTCGCCGAGGCGCTTTTCGGCTGGGACGAGCACGACCCGGCGACGCGCCCGACATCGCCGCCGCGCCTCCTCGCCGCTGCGCGCGCCGCGCCGGCGAAACCGCCGGTCTTCGCCTTCGCCCGGCCGCCGGGCTGGGACGACGTCGCGGCGCCGGAGATGAAGGAAGCGCTGCTCGAATTCGTCTTTCGGCTTGGCGACCGCTGCATCGAGATAGAACTGCCGCCGATCTTCGACGAGGCCGCCGCGCTCCGCGCGCAGATCAACTTCGCCGAGATGGCGCATTATTATCGCCGCTACGCCGAGGAAGGGCCGGAGCGACTCGGCGACGTCACCCGTGCGGCGATGGCGGATGGCGCGGCCTCGCTGACCAGAGACTATCTCGCGGCGCTCGACCGGCGCGGGCCGCTATCGGCCTGCATCTCTGAAATCCTGGAGCGCTGCGACGCGATCCTCTGCCCCGCCGCGGCCGGGCCGGCGCCGCTCGGTCTCGAATATACCGGCAACCCGATCTTCAACGGGCTCTGGACCTGGCTCGGGACGCCGGCGATCACGCTCCCCCTCCTCGCCACGGCGGAGGGCCTGCCGATGGGCGTGCAACTGGTCGGCGCGCGAGGCGCGGACGGCCGGCTCCTCTCCGCGGCCAACGCGCTATGGCGGGAATTCGCCGCCTGAACGCGCTGCGTTGTGCAATTTTGCACAGTTTTCGCCATCCGCGCCCTAGAGCTTTGATGCGCAATTGGAAAAACGTTTCCGCGAGTGAGTGCGCCGTCACAACCCGGCTCAAGACCAGACGCTAACCTCCCCTGATCTCGGGAGGGGGACGAAACGATGACCTGTGAAAGCGGCTTCCTGGAGCCGGAGCGCGGTTTCGGGTGGGGCGCCGGAATCGACGCGCTCGGCGAGTACTACGTCAATATCGGGCTCGGCGACTGGTTCGCGCTGATGATCGACCCGCTGGAGCGGCTCGAAGCGCGGAGCCCGGCGCGGCGGCGGCCCTCGGCGCGGCGCGCCTTCGGCCGCGGATGAAGCGCCGCGCCGACTCACGCCCCGTTTGAAACCGCCAGGCGGTCACGCTAGCCTCGCGCGCCGATTTCGAATGACGCGAGGCTGGGGAGTTCGACTGATTTGCGGGATGATTATCCGACGGACAGTTTCCTCGGCCGCCTGTCCCGCGAGTCAGTCGACGCGCTGACGGCGAACGCCCGCAGCCGCGTCTACGAACGCGGACAGATCGTCATCGGCGAACGCGATCCGAGCCGCGATCTCTATCTGGTCTTTTCCGGCTCCGTGCGGGCGGCCTCTTTCACGAAGCACGGCCGCGAGATCGCCTTCAACGATATCCTGGCCGGCGATTGCTTCGGCGAGATCGCCGCGATCGACGGCGGCCCCCGCTCCTCCAGCGTGATGGTGACGGAGACGGCAGAGATCGCCCGCATCCCGCAGCACCGGGTCCGGGCGCTGCTCACCGAAAACAACGA
Organism: uncultured Paracoccaceae bacterium; assembly: GCA_937952085.1. Classification (GTDB taxonomy): domain Bacteria; phylum Pseudomonadota; class Alphaproteobacteria; order Rhodobacterales; family Rhodobacteraceae; genus Pikeienuella. The sequence continues at coordinate 15,971 of CALFYQ010000203.1, forward strand.
GCTCTGCCAGGTTTTCCTCGCGCTCTTCTGCGAGAAGCTGCGCGCGCTCTCGACGCGGATGGTGGAGTTGACCGGGCTGAAGACGTCGCAGCGGCTCCGCCGGGAGCTGGCGCGGCTGGCCAGGGCGCACCGCACCGGCCCTGACAGCGGCGTGATCCTGAAGCCGCCGACCCAGACCGATCTCGCGATCCGCATCTTCGCACGGCGCGAAGAGGTCTCGCGCGAAATGTCACGGCTTCGGAAGACTGGCCTCATCGTGAAGGAGGGGCGAACGCTCAGGGCGCCGTCGATCCAGCGCCTCGAGGCGGACGAGGCCGACTGAGCCGGCCGATCTCTGGTGCGGGCGGCCGGACTCGAACCGGCACTCCTTGCGGAAGGGGTGTTTGAGACCCCCGCGTCTACCATTCCGCCACGCCCGCGCGCCGGGGCCTGTTAGCGCGAAACCGCGCCAGCCGGAAGCCTTCAGGCGGCGAGGGGCGGCGTCGCCTCCGGC
>CALFYQ010000204.1 GCA_937952085.1 uncultured Paracoccaceae bacterium
CGCCTATCACGGCAGCCGCTATCTCGAAGAGCTTCGGGCGCAGACCGACTTCCGGAAGTTCGACGACTGCCTCCGCATCGTGCTTGACTGTTCGCCCGCCGAGGTGGGCGACATGCGAAGCTGGCTGGAGGCGGAGCACGCGGCCGGCCGCCTCGTATTCGGGCTCCACGAGGATCGCGCGGCGATCATGACCTGCCTCGTATTCAGCCTCGAACGCTCGGAGCATCTCCACTTCGTCGACGCGGCCGGCGGCGGGTTCGCGAAGGCAGCGGAGGAGTTCAAGCGCCGGGAGCGGGCCGCGGCCTCCGCCACAGAAGGCGCCCGCTGAATCCTCTCGCATCTGCGAAGAAACTTCCTGAAGGCCTCGCAACGAGAGCGACAAAGATGTCCTCTCGGAAACTCCCTCGAGGATGCGGGTTCGGGGTACCGCCACTCGTGCTGGCGCGCCAATGCGCGCCTCGAACGCGCGGCGCAGTTCTTGGCTTGGCCCTCTGAGGGCTGAGCCGCAGGGGGCGCGCAGGGAGAATCCGTTGGTCTACCGGCCGGACCTCTGCCTCGAGGCCGCCGGGTCGCTCGTCGCCGTCGGCATGGCTGCCGAAGCGGACGTCCTCCGGGACAAGGCCCGCTATCGCGCACGGACCGCCTGTCCCGGACAGGTCCCCATCGGCTTGGAGGTCGACCAAACGGCCGTCGGCGCGCCATCCAGCGCGCTCGATCGCGAGGCTCAGATGGCCGCCCTCGGCCAGCAGCTCCAGCGAGAGACCGGCGCCGAAGCGCACCACGCGCCGATCCTCGCCGAACGCGGCGTGGGAATGATCCGAACCAAGGCCGGCCGCCATTTCGGCGGCGACGATATCGCCCTCGCCGACCGCGTCCTCGACGGGCCGAACCGACACCTCGCGCCCTGTGAAAAGGTCTCAGCCGCCCGAGGTGAACTCCGCCGCCATGTCGAAGAATGCGGAGACGAGCTTGCCGCTCCGCCGCTCCCGGAGGCAGATCAGCGCCTCGTCCATCATCATCGCCTCGCCGCCCTCGATCGGGATCAGACGGAGCCGCGCGTCCTGCCCGAACTCCGCCGCCGAGACGAAGCCGATCCCGGCGCCTGAGGCGACGATCTCCCGCACCGCCTCGCGCCCCTCGGCCTCGATCCAGGGTTCGAGCTTCACCCCGGCCGACCGTGCCGCCGCCTCGAGCTTCATCCGCGTCTTCGAGCCTTCCTCCCGCATCACCAGCGGCAGCCCGGCGAGGTCGGCGAAGCTGAAGGAAGCGCGCGCCGCCTCCGGCCGCGTGGTGGCGACGAAGGCGGAGATCGGCGTCGAGTTGAGGTGGATCATCTCGAATTCCCGCCCCAGCGGCGCCTCGCCGATCACCCCGACATCGGCCTCATAGCGATAGAGGCTCTCGACCACCGTCTGCGTGTTGCCGGACCGGACCGTGACGCGCACGCCCGGAAACCGCGCGCGGAACTCGGCCAGAACATGAAGGAGGTGATGCGCGCTGTCGGCGACGACGCGCAGCGTGCCCGCCCGCAGCGCCCGGCTCTCCGCCAGAAGCTCATGCGCCTGCCGCTCGTTCTCGAAGAGCCGCCGCGTGATCTCCAGAAGCCGTTCCCCCGCAGGGGTCAGCGAGACCTGCTTCTTGTGACGGTTGAAGAGGAGAACGTCATATTCCTCCTCCAGCTTCCGCACCTGGTCGGAGATGGCCGGCTGGGTGAGATAGAGCTGCTCCGCCGCGCGGGAAAAGCCGCCGCTGATCGCGACATAATGGAAGGCCCGGAGCTGGACATAGCGCATCGGTCGCCCCTTCCATCGCCCGGCCTTATGCAAGCATCGAGTTTATCGATTTCAATTTTCGATCACAAGCGGCTCCGATTCCGCGGCGCGCGGGCGGCGCGCGCATGCGGGAGCGCCGATGCATCCATTCCTCATCCTCCTCCATCTCGCCGCGGCGGCGACCCTCCTGCTCTGGGCCGTCCGCATGGTGCGAACCGGGATGGAGCGGGCCTTCGGCGCGGAGATTCGCGCGGCGCTCCGCCGGCGGAAGGGCGGCGGGCTCGGCGCGGCGCTCGTCGGGATCACGCTCGCGCTGCTCCTCCAGAGCTCCACCGCGGTCGGGCTTCTGGCGGCCGGCTTCGCCGCCGCCGGCATCCTCGGCGCGGCGGCGGGGATCGCGGCGATGCTCGGCGCCGATCTCGGCTCCGCCCTCGCCGCGCGCATCCTCTCGCTCGACCTTTCGGAACTCATTCCCGGTCTCGTCATCCTCGGCGGGGCGCTCTTTCTCCGCTCGGAGGCGCGGCGCGCGCGGCAGGTCGGGCGGATCGTCCTCGGCGTCGCCTTCATCCTTCTTGCGCTGAAGATGGTCGGGGAGGCGACGGAGCCGCTGGGGGCCGGTGGCGCCGTGTCCCTGGTGGCGGAGGACCTCAGGGAGGATGCGCTGAGTGGCTTCGCCATTGCGGCCGGTCT
>CALFYQ010000205.1 GCA_937952085.1 uncultured Paracoccaceae bacterium
GGTCCCGGTTGTTGACGCCGAGAAGCTCGGAGCGGAGGCGCTTCAGCGCCCGTTCCGTCTCCGCCTCGTCATGGACCTCGACCAGCACGTCCATGCCGAACGCGAAGGCCGCGGCCTCGAGCTCGGCGGCGAGCGTGTCGGAGACGGCCGCCATGATGACGAGGATCGCATCCGCCCCGAGCGCGCGGGATTCGGCGACCTGCCAGGGGTCGTAGAGGAAATCCTTGCGGATCGCCGGCAGCGCGGTCGCGGCGCGGGCGGCCTGGAGATAGGCCTCGGCGCCCTGGAAGCTCGGCGCGTCGGTCAGCACCGAGAGGCAGGAGGCGCCGCCCGCCTCGTAGGCGCGGGCGAGGGCCGGCGGGTCGAAATCCGCGCGGATCAGCCCCTTCGAGGGGCTCGCCTTCTTGATCTCGGCGATGAGCCCGTAGCCGCCCCGCGCCTCCGCCGCGCGAAGCGCTTTCGCGAAGCCGCGCGGCGCCGGCGCGGCCTTCGCGCGCGCCTCCATCTCGGCGAAGGGCGCCGCCGCCTTCCGGGCGGCGATCTCCTCCAGCTTGTAGGCGCGGATGCGGGCGAGAATGTCGATCATGCACGTTTCCTAGCGGATCGGGCCGGGGCGGGGAAGCGCGGGAGTCGCGGCGGCGCCGCAGCCGTGCGCCGATCCGGCCGGGAGCCCCGCCCCCCGCTTGACTTCCGCTTCGCTGCGCCGCACCCGTCCGGCCCATGCTGACGATCACCGACCTCTCCTTCACGCTCGCCGGGCGGCCGCTTTTCGCGGGCGCCTCGATGCGCGCGCCGGACCGGGCGCGGATCGGCCTCGTCGGCCGGAACGGAACCGGGAAGACGACGCTCTTTCGGCTGATCGAGGGTGAGCTTTCGCCCGACGCCGGCTCCATCGAGATCCGCAAGGGCGCGCGGATCGGCGGTGTGAAGCAGGAGGTGCCGGCCGGGCCGCAGGCGCTGATCGAGATCGTGCTGGCGGCGGACCGCGAGCGCGCGGCGCTGCTGGAAGAGGCGGAGACGGCGACGGACCCGCACCGGATCGCCGACATCCACGCGCGCCTCGCCGATATCGAGGCGCATTCGGCGGAGGCGCGGGCGGCCTCGATCCTTCAGGGCCTCGGCTTCGACGCGGCGGACCAGGCGCGGGCGGCGGCGGAGTTTTCCGGCGGCTGGCGGATGCGGGTGGCGCTCGCCTCCGTCCTCTTCGCCGCGCCGGACCTTCTCCTGCTCGACGAGCCGACCAACTATCTCGACCTCGAGGGCGCGCTCTGGCTCGAGACCTTCCTCGCCCGCTATCCGGCGACGGCGATGGTGATCTCCCACGACCGGGGCCTCCTGAACCGCGCCGTCGACCGCATCCTCCATCTGAAGGACCGCAAGCTCGCCCTCTATGGCGGCAATTACGACGCCTTCGACGACAAGCGCCGGATGGAGGCGATGCAGTCCGAAGCCGCGATGGCCAAGCAGGCGCGGGAGCGGGCGCATATCCAGAGCTTCGTCGACCGGTTCCGCTACAAGGCGTCGAAGGCGAAGCAGGCGCAGTCCCGCCTCAAGATGCTGGCGCGGATGAAGCCGATCGAATGGTCGGCCGAGGGCGAGGTCGCACCCTTCCGCTTCGAGTGCGGCGAGGAACTTTCGCCGCCGATCATCGCCTTCGACAAGGCCTCGGTCGGCTATGACGGCCCGCCGGTGCTGAAGGACGTCTCGCTCCGGATCGACCCGGACGACCGGATCGCCCTTCTCGGCGCGAACGGGCAGGGCAAATCGACGCTCGCCAAGCTGATCTCCGAGCGGCTGAAGCCGATGGCCGGGACCGAGACCCGCGCCTCGAAGCTGAAGATCGGCTATTTCGCGCAGCACCAGACCGATGAGCTCCACGAGAACGAGAGCCCGGTGCAGCACATCCGCCGGCTCCTGCCGGACCAGCCGGAGGGCAAGCTCCGGGCCCGGCTCGGCGCGGTCGGCATCGGCGCGGAGATCGCGACGAACCCGGTCCGCTCCCTTTCGGGCGGGCAGAAGGCGCGGCTCCTCCTCGCGCTGATGACGGTGGAGAAGCCGCAGCTCATCATCCTCGACGAGCCGACCAACCATCTCGACATCGAGAGCCGGGAGGCGCTGGCGCAGGCCCTCGCCGAATATGAGGGCGCGGTGATCCTCGTGGCGCATGACGCCGAGCTGATCGGCGCGGTGGCGGACCGGCTCTGGCTGGTGAAGGACGGCCGCGTCGCGCCGTTCGATGGCGACATGGACGATTACCGCGACATGCTGCTCTCCGAACGGGGCGGGCTCCGCCGCGCGCCGGAGCGCGGGCCGCGGGAGGAGCGGGAGGCCGCGCCGAAGGCCCCGCCAAAGCCGCAGACCGACCGCAAGACGCTGATGAGCCTGCGTGCCGAAGCGCGGGCGGCGGAGGCGCGGGTGACGAAGATCGAGGAGATGAAGGCGAAGATCGACGAGGCCCTCGCCGACCCCGATCTCTACATCTCCAAGCCCGCCCACCATTTCGAGCAGCTTCAGAAGAAGCGGGCGGAGATCGTCGCCGGGCTCGAACGGGCCGAGTCGATCTGGCTCGCCGCGCAGGAGCGGCTTGACGCCGCCGAATAGCCGGGCTCAGGCGGCCGGCGGCGGCGTTTCCGCCAGCCGCAGCGCGTGGGCGCGAATGTCCTCCGGCCAGCCCTCCATCCGCGCGGCGAACCCTGCAACGTCCCCGGCGAAGAGCGCCCGGATCGCCGCCTCGTAGCCCGGCAGGTCGCCCGCCAGGGCGGTGAGGAACCGATAGGCGGCCTCGCGCGCGGCGCGGGTCGCGGTTTCGCCGCCATCGGCGCGGGCGGCCTCCTCGACGAGGCGTCGGAGCGCGGCGGAGGCGCCGCCCGGCTGCGCCGCCAGCCAGGCCCAGTGGCGGGGCAGGAGCGTAACCTCGCGCGCGGTGACGCCGAGCTTCGGCCGCCCACGGGGGCGGGGCCTGGCGGGGGGCGTCAGCCGCGCGGCGACGGCCTCGGCGTCGCCCCTGAGATCGAGGTCGATCACCGCGCCGGTCGCGTCGTCGAAGACCAGCACGCCCTCCGCATCCAGCCCCGCCGCCCGCAACATCAGCGCGATTTCCAGAAGCGGGCCGCGGGCGATTTCGGTCGCGCCGCGAAAGGCGACGGTCGGTCGGTTCGGGTCCTGTGTCATGGTCCCGACCTAATGTCGCGCGGCGGCATCGTCAATTATATCCGGATATTATTGACGGACGGACGCCGCGGCGCTATGGCGCTGCGATGATGGAGGCGCGGAAGATGGATCGGGCGGCGCGAAAGGCGGCGGCGGCTTCGTGGAAGGAGCGGAAACCGGCGGCGGGGATCTATGCGATCCGCTGCGGCGCGGCGGTCTGGGTCGGGCGGACGCCGGATCTCGACAAGATCTGGAACCGCCGCCGGTTCGAGCTCGAACGCGGCGCGGCGACCGACCGGGCGATGCAGTCGGCCTGGGCGGCGGAGGGGCCTGACGCCTTCGCCTTCGAGGTGCTGGAGCGGCTGCCGGACGATCTCGGCCCGATCGGCCGGGACACGGCGCTGAAGGCGCGGCTCGCGCATTGGCGCGCGGCGCTCGGCGCGGCGCCGATCTGAAGGCTGGCCCGGCCGCGCCGCCGCCGCTATCCTTCGGCGCGAAGGGGGAGCGCATGAGGCCGAAAGCACGCCGGATCGTTGGTGCGAGCCGCCCTGTCGCGGCCCCGCGCCGTCGCCACGCGTCCCGGTCACACCGCCCGTGATCGAGGCCTTCCTCACCGCCTTCGCCACGCTCTTCGTGATGATCGACCCGGTCGGCGTCGCGCCGCTTTTCGCCTCGCTGACGCAGGGCGCGAAGCTCCGCCGGCGCGTCGCCATCGCGGCGCGGGGCGTGGCGATCGGCGGCGCGCTCCTCTTCCTCTTCGGGCTCCTCGGCGATTCGATCCTGACCGGAATCGGCATCACGGTGCCGGCCTTCCGCATTGCCGGCGGCCTGATGCTTTTCCTCCTCGCGGTCGACATGCTCTTCGAGAAGCGGCATGAGCGCCGCCGCCACCATGCCGAGGCGGAGGTGGAGGCGCCGGATCCGTCCGTCTTCCCGCTGGCGACGCCGCTCATCGCCGGGCCGGGCGCGCTGACGGCGATGGTCCTCCTCGTCGGGCAGGCCGAGACGGACCCGGGCGGCCCGCTCATCGTCTACGCCGCGCTTGCGGCGACGCTGGCGCTGACCTTCCTCGCACTCGTCGCGACGGAACTGGTCGAGCGCCTGCTCGGCGAGACCGGGATCAAGGTGCTCACCCGCATCTTCGGCATGCTGCTCGGCGCATTGGCGGTTCAGTTCGTGCTCGATGGCGTGCGGAGCTTCGCGGCCACGCTCTAGCCGGGACGCTTCGCCCTATTCGACCACGAGTTTCACCTTCTGGCCTTCGCGGAGCTCGCCGCTCGGCGCCAGCCCGTTGAGGACGCGGAACCGCTCTTCCGCCCGATCGCCGAAGGCGGCGCGGCGGGCGAGGGAGGCCGGGGTTTCGCCGGCGCGAACCTCATGAACCTTGATGCGCTGCGGCTTGAAGGCCGAGGCCTCCTCCGCCGAGAGGTTGCGGAAGCTTTCCGCCGCCCGGTCCATCACCGCGCCCAGCCGGTCCTCGCCCTGCGGCTGCACGCCCATGAAGCGCCAGATCGCGTCGCCGTCGCGGATCGCGGTGAGGCGGAGGATGCGGACGCCCTGCTGCGTCTCCACCGGCATCGTGGCGAAGGCGGCGTCGAGCCCGCCGATCTTGCCCCGCTTCATGCCCGAAAGCTGCCCGACGCGGGCCTGCCTGGCGATGGCCGGGGCCCAGGTGCGGGCGATGTAGGCTTCCGGGTCCTGCCGCCGGCCCTGGTCGCCGTCGAAGACGATGCCGGCGCCCTGCGGGCCGGCCATCGTCACGTTCGCGGCGGCGTTCTGGATGCGGAACCCTTCCGGCGCCTCGAAGGCGAAACGAAGCTCGGGGTGGACGAAGCGGCCGCCCCGGACCATGCCCTGCGCCGGGCTGTCGCCATAGATCATGCCGTCGATCGCCTCGTAGAAGCGCTTGCGGAAGCGCGGCGTCCGCTCCTCGGTGTCGTATTGCTCGGCGAGCCGCGCGGCCTTGCGGACGCGCTCGCCGGTCGCCGGGTGAGAGGCGAAGAAATCCACCCGGTTCGGGTTGTAGGCCTGCCCGGCGATGGTCGCCTGCAACGCCGTCTCGTTCTTCAGGCTGGCGAGGAAGTCGGCCTGCGCGTCCGGGTCGTAGCCCGCCTTCGCGAGGCACTCGACGCCGAGCCGATCCGCCTCCAACTCCTGCTCGCGGCTGTAGGAGGCGATGAGGCCCTGCGCCCCGGCCGCGCCGAGCTGGTTCAGCACCTGCAGCGTCTCCCCCGGAATGCCGACGACGGCGCCGACGATCGTGCCGACGGCGAGGCCGAGCTGCGCCCAGCCGGCCCGCTCGTTCCGGCTCGCGCCGTGCGAGGCGACGACATGGCCGATCTCGTGACCGATCACGCCGGCGAGTTCCGCCTCGTCGTTGGCGAGGGCGATGAGGCCGCGAGAGACGTAGACGTAGCCGCCGGGCAGGGCGAAGGCGTTCACCACCGGGGTGTCGAGGACGGTGAAGGTCCAGGGCTCGCCCGCCTCGTCGGTGACCTCGACGAGGCGGCGGCCGATCCGGTCGACATAGGCGCGGAGCGCCTCGTCGCGGACCTCGCCGCCGAACTGGTTCAGGATCTTCGGATGGTTCTCGTCGCCGACGCGCTGTTCCGAGGCGGGCCGCGCCTCGGCGAGGGGCCGCTCCGGCGCCGGCAGGGCGGCGAGCATCGCGGCGAGCGCGAGGGCGAGCGGGCGGGCGAGCGGGCGTCGGGTCGATTGCGTCATGGGCGTCCTCCCTGCGGCTTCAACGCGGTCTGCCGCCGGATTCCGGCGCCGGTTGGGCGATGGAAGGGCAGGCTAGTGGAGACAACGCGCGAGTGAAACCGCGGTTGCGTTCCGGCCCCGCCCGGCCGCATAAGGCGCGCGGAGACCTCGTAGCTCAGGGGATAGAGCGGCCGCCTCCTAAGCGGCAGGTCGTAGGTTCGAATCCTACCGGGGTCGCCACCATTCCGCGCCTGCGTCCCGCCCGGGCGACCGGCCCGGGCCGCGCCCGACGCTCCCCCGGGAGGGCGCGTTGGCGATGGCGCGCGCCGCCTGGCCGGCGTCCGGGGCTTCGGGATGAGCCGCTGACCACAATCGGATCGCGCGCCCACCCAGGGCCGGGCGCGGCCCTCAGCGCCGATGTTCCCGCCCGTGGAAAGCGGCTCCGTCGCGGAGCGCGGCGCGCGGGTCTCCCTCCGGCAAAGCGGCGGCTATTCCGGCGAGATGGGCGGCGGCGACGCTGGCGCCCATGATCTCGGGGTCTGAGGCGGCGCGGGGGCAGGCGCCCCATTCGGCGGTCGGCAGATCGAGGCGCGACCACGCTCCGGGGCCGCAGCGGGCGTCGCCCTGCACGGACAAAACCCCTTCGCAGGCGGCGGGCCAGACAGGGCCGCCGCGCGCCGCCGCCGCCGCGACGACGCACGCGCCGGCCTCGTGGAGCGCGACGATCGCCGCGTCGAGCGTCGGGTCCGGCCGGGCGAGGCCGAGGGCGCAGAGGACGAGGCCGGCCCCCTCCGCCCGCGCCCGGTCGAGCGCGGCGACGAGCGTGGCGAGTGAAGTCGCCATCCGGCCCGGAAAGATCGCGAGGTTGAGGATCTCCGCCTCCGGCGCGCCGGCGCGGAGCGCGGCGGCCATCGCCGCGGCGTGGCGGCCCGCCGGGCTTTCGGCTGCGGCGCCGCCCGCGAGGTCGATCCGCGCCGCGAGGCCGGGAAAGCCCTCGGGCAGCAGTCCATCGATCAGCGCGACGCGACTCACGCGCGCCACCGCGTCACGTCGATCACGAGGTCGAAGGCGCCGAGCGCCGCCTCCTGCCCGTGGCTCGAAAGGATGCGGGTGCGCTCCGCAAAGCGCGCGTCGATGGCGGAGCCGATGCGCGAGGCGGTTTCCGGGTCCACCTCCGACAGCGCCTCGTCGAGCGCGAGGACGCGGAACGGGCGGAGGAGGCCGCGGGCGAGGCAGAGCCGCTGCCGCTCGCCGCCGGACAGGGTGAGCCCGTCCTCGCCGATCCGGTCCTCGGGGCCGAGCCGCGCGTCGAGCCCGACAAGCGCCAGCGCCTCCGCCATCGCCCCGGGCGCGGCGCCGGGGTTCGAGAGGGCGAGGTTTTCGGCCACCGTGCCGCGGATCAGGAAGGGCCGCTGCGGAACGAGGGCGACGGCGGCGCGGAGATCGTCGCGTGAGAGCGTGCGAAGGTCCGCGCCGTCGAGCGTGACGCGGCCCGCGGCCGGGTCCGCATGGCGCTGGAGGAGGGCGAGAAGGCTCGACTTGCCGGCCCCCGAAGGCCCGGCGAGGCGGACCTTCGCTCCCGCCGGGATCTCGAACGAGACGGCCCGGAGCGCGAGGCCGGGGCCGGCCGCCACATCCGCCGCCTCGAAGCGGAGCGCGCCGCCGCCTTCCGGCAGGGGCGCGGGCGCGGCGGGCCATTCCAGCGCGTCATCCGGCGCCCAGAGTTCGGAAAGCCGGTCGAGCGCCGCCTTGGCGCGGGCCTGCGCGTGCCAGAGCCCGATCAGCGACTGCGCCGGGCCGATCAGGAACCCGAGATAGCCGGTGAAGGCGATGAGCGAGCCGAGTGGCCATTCGCCCCGAATCACCAAAAGCCCGCCGAGGAGGAACACCGCGGCGCGGACGAGGGCGGCGAGGCCGGCCGGGGCGGCGCGCGTCGCCTCGCCCCAGAGATGGGCGCGAAGGAGCGCGGCGTTGAGCCGGGTCTGTTCGGCGGCGAGCGCGGCGGCGACCGGCCGCTCCCCGCGCGCCGCCTGGATCGCGAAAAGGCCGGTCAGCATCTCCGCCACGCGGCCGGCGAAGGCGCCCCGCCGCTCCCGCACCTCGCGCGACAGCGCCTCGGAGCGGGGCCGCGCCCAGGCTGTGAAGGCGAGCTCGAACGGCGCGAGGGCGATGGCGACGAGGGCGAGTCGCCATTCCAGCACGAAGAGCATCGCCGCGCCGCCGACGAGGCGAAGGAGCGAGGAGGCGCCGGAGAGGAGCGCGTTGAAGGCGAATTGCTGCGCCTCCCCCGCATCCCCGTCGATCCGGGACATCAGCTCCCCGGTCTGCCGCTCCGCCCGCCAGCGCGGCGAGCGCGCCAGCACCGCCTCGGCGAGCGAGGCGCGAAGCTCCGCCAGCATCTCCACCCCGGCCCGCATGTGGAGAACGGAATTGAGCGCGCCGAGCCCGAGGCTGGCGAACCCGATGACAAGGAGGGCGAGGGACCAGCGGACCAGCGCGCCCTCGTCCCGCGCCACCAGCCCTTCGTCGATGACGAGCTTGGTGAGGTAGGGCGGCGCCAGCGCCGCCGCCGCCGCGACGAGGCCGAGCCCGAGAAGGAGGAGGAGGGTTCCCGCCCGGCGGCGGAGAAGCGGCGCCAGCGCGGGCGCCGCTCCGGGGCCGAACAGGCAGGCGGCGAGACCGCCGCCCGGCCCGGTCGTCACTCGACCTGCACGACCTGGAGCGTCGCAGTTCCCATGTCGCCGCCCGAGGGGATCTTCATCTCGCCGATCTTCTCCAGCGTGTCGGTGGAATAGACGCCGATATCGTCGTTGGTGCCGGCGAGGTAGACCTCCTTGCCGTCACTCGAGATGTTGATGACGTAATAGGTGTGCGGCAGCTCCACCCGCTTCACCAGCTCCTTCGTCGCGAGGTCGTGCTTCGAGAGCTGGGTGTAGACGCCGTAAAGCTCGTTCTGCGCATGCGGATTCCGCACCCCGGAGAACATGATTTTCTCGAAGCTGGCGAAATCGGCGATCTCGGTCGCGCCGGTCTTCAGGTTCACCGAGGAATAGCCCCAGACGAAATCGGCCAGTTCGGTCTGGTTCGCGTCGGTGAAGACCGGGGCGGAATACATCAGCAGGAACTCGTCGTTCTGCGTGCCGACCGGCCAGAAGGCGAGAACGTCCGGCCCGCCATAGGTCGGCCGGTCCCAGCTCCGGTTGGCGATCTTGACCGAGATCGCGCCGGTCTTCGGGTCGAAGGCGTAGATGTCGTGGCCGCCGATATAGACCTCGCCGTTCGCCCCCGCCGCCATCACGGAGGAGCGGCGCGGCGCCGGGAAGGTGCGGACAGGCGTCGCCTCGGTCCCCGCCTTGGCGTCGAAGACGGCGAATTCCGGCTCCATCACCTCATAGCGGTCGACGAGATGCCGGACCGGGTTTCGGATCGAGTAGACCTCCGCGCCATCGGCCGAGACGGCGAGGGAGCCGATCGAGCGGCGCATCACCCCATCGTCGGACTGCTTGGCGTAGAAGACGCGCTCGCAGGTCTCGATGTTGACGCCGATCACATCCTGCCAGCGGTTGACGAGGGCGTAGGCGACCTTGCCGTCCGGCGACATCTGGATCACCGCCGGGCTCATCTCGACGTTGAGCGGGCAGTCCTTCAGAAGCTCCCGCTTCGCCGCGTCGAAGACATAGAGGTTGCCCGGCTTGGCGATGGTGACGAGAAGGTCGCGCGCGGCGGCCGGGGCGGCGAGGGCCGCGCCGACCGCGGCGGCGAGAAGAAGCTGTTTCATCGCGCGCCTCAGGTGTTCGAATCGTCCGGGAATACCGCCCCGAGCGAGCGCCAGTCCCGCGCCGCGTTCGGCGCAGAGGCGTTCCAGTCGGGATAGGTCACCATCGTGTCCGGCACCTGCGCGGGCCACCAGCACGGGTCGGAGCAGCCGTAGAGGTCGGCCTCCATCGGCTGGCAAAGCGCGGCGACGCCGCCGAACGGGTCCACTTCCCAGCCCGGATCGAACGTGGTGGCGCAGCCGGCGGTGACGGACTGCATCGCCCGCACCTCGTCCATCTGCCCCGTCGCGGCGGCGACGAGCGTGCGGGCGGCCT
>CALFYQ010000206.1 GCA_937952085.1 uncultured Paracoccaceae bacterium
TCTCCGGCGGCTCGGACGGGGACCCGACGCGGCTCACCGTCTCCGCCGGCGTCGCGATCCTCACCGAGGGCGACCGCACCGTAACGGACCTCATCCGACGCGCCGACGCCGCGCTCCGCGACGCCAAGCAGAGCGGCCGAGACCGGATCGGCGTCGCCGCCGCCTGAAGCGGGTCGGCGGAGCGGGTCGGATCGCGGAGAGCGGTTCGGAGTCGTCTCCCGAAGGCTCCTGGAACGAGCCGCGATCCTACCGCTGCGGCCGATCTGAGCGCAGAGGGCTGCGCCAGCCCCTGGGTGGGCGCCCGTTCCGGTCGGCATGGTCGCTTTATTGCGTCGCCCCGACCTCGACCCGAGCCGCCTGAGAGAGCCGGGCGGCGCCTGCCCGCGTGAGGGGCGGGCGCGGCCCGGGCTGGTCGCCCGGACCTGGAGGGATGAGCGGATTCGCGCCCCTATCCCAAGCGTAGCAACTCAAACCGGCGACGACGATACGCGACAGCGCATCGACGCCCCGCAGCGCGAGTATTCGGACGTCGACTCCCTTCAACGAAGCGGCTTCACCAAGCCGACCAAGCGGCCCGGGACGAAGAGACCCCGCTCAGATCGCCGCCTTACGGCTTTCCTCAATGTAGAGTTCGCGGAGCCGGGAGGCGACCGGGCCGGGCGCGCCGCTCCCGATCGTCGCGCCGTCGATCTCCACCACCGCGGTGACGAAGGCCGAGGCGGCGGTGCAGAAGGCCTCGTCGGCCGCCTTCGCCTCCTCCACCGTGAAGGCGCGCTCCTCGACCGACATCTGCGCCTCGCGGGCGTATCGGATCACCGCGGCGCGGGTGATGCCATGGAGGATGTCGTTGGAAAGCTGGCGGGTGACAATCACCCCGTCCTTCACAATCCAGGCGTTGTTCGAGGTGCCCTCGTTGACGAGCCCGTCGGTCACCAGCCAGGCGTCGTCCTTGCCGGCGGCCTTCGCCTCCATCTTGGCGAAGGAGGGGAAGAGGAGCTGCGTCGTCTTGATGTCCCGCCGCGCCCAGCGCTGGTCTTCGAGCGTGATGACCTTGAGCCCGGTCTTCGCCGAAGGCGAATTCACCAGGTCCTTCGACTGGGTGAAAAGCACGATGCCCGGCGCACAGTCCTCGCCCGGCCAGGCGAAGTCCCGGTCGCCGGGGGCGCCGCGGGTGATCTGGAGATAGATCATGCCGTTCGTCAACGAATTCCGCGCCACGAGTTCGCGGTGGATCGCCAGAAGCTCCTCCTCGGAGCAGGCCGGCTTCATCTTGAGCTCGGAAAGGGAGCGGTGGAGCCGGGCGGTGTGCCCGGGAAAATCGACGAGCTTGCCGTCGATCACAGAGGTCACCTCGTAAACCCCGTCCGCCATCAGGAAGGCGCGGTCGAAGACCGAGACCTTCGCCTCCGCCTCCGGCACGTAGTCCCCGTTCACATAGACGATGCGGCTCATGCTCAACCCCAAAGCTCGGGCGCAGGCGGGTGGACCCCCTGCGCGTCGTAAAGAAGGCCGGGCCGCCGGTCCCGCGCGAGCAGGAGCGGCCCGTCGAGATCGGTGAAGGCGGCGCCCTGCGCCACCAGCGTCGCCGGCGCCATACCGAGCGAGGAACCAATCATGCAGCCGACCATGACCTTTAGCCCCGCCGCGGCGGCGGCGTTCCGAAGCTCCAGCGCCTCGGTCAGGCCGCCGGTCTTGTCGAGCTTGATGTTCACCATGTCGTACTTGCCGATCAGCCCTTCGAGCGAGGCGCGGTCATGCGCCGCCTCGTCGGCGCAGACCGTGAGCGGCCGGTCGGCGCCGAGAAGCGGCGCGTCCTCGCCCGCCGGAAGCGGCTGTTCGACCATGGCGACGCCAAGTTCGAGGAGAAGCGGCGCAATTTCCGCGTAGAGGTCCAGCGTCCAGCCCTCGTTGGCGTCGACGATGATCGCCGCCCCCGGCGCGCCGCGACGGACGGCGCGAAGGCGGAGAAGGTCCTCCTCCCCGCCGCCGAGCTTGATCTTGAGAAGCGGGCGATGCGCGTTCTCGCGCGCCTTCGCCTCCATCTCCTCCGGGCTCGCCAGCGAGAGCGTGTAGGCGGTGATTTCGGGGCCCGGCGCGGCGAGGCCGAGAAGCTCCCAGACCCGCTTGCCGGCCCGCTTCGCCTCAAGGTCCCAGAACGCGCAGTCGAGCGCGTTCCGGGCGGCGCCCGGCTTCATCTCGGCGTTCAACGCCTCCCGCGTCCCGCCGCCGGAGGCGAGCCAGCGCTCGATCTCCTCGATCACGCCTTCCTGCGTCTCGCCATAGCGGGCGTAAGGCACGCATTCGCCATTGCCGCGATGCGCCCCGTCGATCAGTTCGACCGAGACGACCTCGGCGACCGTCCGGCTGCCGCGGGAGATCGTGAAGACCCCGGCGATCGGGAACAGCTCGCGCCGGACAATTCCGCGCACGCTCACGCCAGCGCGTCCACCAGCTTCGCGGCGCCGTAGCGGAACGGGTCGGTAGCCGGCAGGCCGGTCTCAGCCTCCACCTTGGCGAGATAGGCCTTCGCCTCGTCCTCGGAGAGATGCTGCGTGTTGACCGAGCAGGCGACCGCGACGCAGTTCGGGTTCACCACCCGCGCCAGCGTCTCGGCGATGGGCCGGAGGTCCATCAGGCTCGGCACCTTGTAGTGCGGCAGGCCGCGCATGTGGGTGCGGGTCGGCTCATGGCAGAGGATGAGGTAGTCCGGCGCGCCGCCATGGACGAGCGCCATCGTCACCCCGGAATAGGAGGGGTGGAAAAGGCTCCCCTGCCCTTCGATCAGGTCGATATGGTCCTCGTCGTTCGGCGGGGTCAGCACCTCGACGGCGCCGGCCATGAAGTCCGCCACCACCGCGTCGAGCGGCACGCCGTCGCCGGTGATGAGGATGCCGGTCTGGCCGGTGGCGCGGAAGGTCGCCTTCCTGCCCCGCGCCAGAAGCTCCTTCTCCATCGCGAGGGCGGTGTACATCTTGCCGCAGGAGCAGTCGGTGCCGACGGCGAGCACCCGCTTGCCCGGCCGCGCGCGGCCCTCGCCGATGGGATACTTCACCATCGGCAGGCGCACGTCGTAAAGCTTCTTGCCGGTGCGGGCGGCGGCCTCGACCAGCGGTTTCTGGTCCTTAAGGAGGGTGTGGAGGCCGGCGGCGATGTCCATCCCCGCCTCCATCGCCTCGACCAGCACCGCCATCCAGGCGTCGGAGATGATGCCGCCGCGGTTGGCGACGCCGATCACCAGCGTCTTGGCGCCGGCGGCCTTCGCCTCGGCGATGGTCATGTCGGTGAGCTTCATGTCGGCCTTGCAGCCGGGAAGCCGGATCTGGCCGACCGAAGCCTCCGGCCGCCAGTCCTTGATCCCCTGCGCGACCTTCGCCGCGAGCGCGTCGGGCGCGTCGCCGAGAAAGAGGAGATAGGGCTGTTCGAGCATGAGGGCCTCCGGGCGCTGGACGCCGCATTCGCTTCGATTTCGCCCTTTGGAGTCAAGGCGCGCTTCGGCGCCGCAGCGAAATAGGGCGGTGCTTGCGTGATCGAGGCCCGCCGACCGCACATTCGGGAGCAAAGAAGCGCCAGGATGCCGCCCTGCGCAAGATTCTTCGAATTTCTGTCGTTTCGGCGCTCAGTGGCGGCGCGAAATCCGGCTCCAGAGACGCTCCGCGAGCGTCAGCGCGAGAAAGATGGCGGCCGCCCAGAGGAGGAGATCATAGTCGCCGAGCCCGAGCTTCCAGACCCAGCCGCGCCAGAGATCGCCCCCGAGCGGCGCCGGAAACGGCCAGAACCGGGAGACATAGGCGAGCGCGAGAAGGAGCGCCGCGGCGAAGACGAGGCCGAGCGCGCGCATCAGATCGGCGCCAGCGAGGCGGGGTCGATCCGGAAGACCAGAAGGTCGCCCCGGCGGGAGATTTCCCCCTCCGCGGTGACGATCGCCGCCATGTGCGCCAGCGCCGCCTCCGGCAGCGGCCCGCCATCCGGCCCGGCGAGCAGGAGGAATTCGGAGCCTTCGACCGGCGCCGCCGAGACGAAGACGGCCGGCACGCCGCCGATCACGCAGAGGTTCGCGCAGGCCTTGTGCGCCAGGCCGCGGCCCGGCCGCATCGCCCCGGCGGCGCATTTGCCGTCGCAGATCTCCCCTGTCAGCCGCCAGCGGCCGAGCGGGACCTCTGCGGGGATCGCCGCCGCGCCTTCGAGCGGCGTCAGCGCCTCCGGCCCCCAGCCGATCTGCAGCATGTCGAGATCGCCGCGCTTCAGGATCACGCCTTTCGCGCGGACCAGCGTGCCGTCCATCCCCTCGGCCTGCGGCGGGGAGAACTTGCCGCCGCCCGAAAGCATCATCGTCCGCCCCGCCGGCAGCCGCTCGTTCCCCTCGGTGACGTAGAGGAGCGGATAGGGCGAAAGTTGAAGCACGCCCGTCACCTCCTGCTCGCCGAGATCGAAGCGGAAGCCGCCCGCTTCCGGCGCGCGCTGCGCCGTCGCCGCGAGCCAGCCGACAGCGCCGAAGACGAGGATGAGGAGCGCCCCGGCCGCCAGCAGGAAGGCCCGGAGCCCCGGCGGCACCGGGAAGAAGCCGACGAAGAACTCGTCCCGCGCGCTCATGCCCCAGCCTCCAGCGGCGTCACCGGCGTGCCGGGCGGGTTCGCGCGCGGATCGACCTCGACGAAACCGTTGCGGAGCCGGAGCCGGTAGGTCGGCAGCTTTTCGGTGAAGGGGGCCGGCGCGCAGCCATCCTCCAGCCGGTACTGGAAGCCGTGCCATGGGCAGGTGACGCAGCCGTCGATCACCCGCCCCTCGCCGAGCGGCCCGTTCTGGTGCGCGCAGGCGTTGGAGATGGCGGAAAGCCGCCCCTCATGCCGGAAGACGGCGACGCGCTCCCCGGTCGAGAGCCGGGCGACGCGGGCGCGGCCCTCGGCGATCTCGGCGGGCCGGCAGACCGCCTCCCAGCTTCCGGCGCCCGAATCCACGTCGCGCCGCCGCTCATGCGCCCATGCGGCGACATGGAGCCCCGCGACGAGAAGCGCGCCGGCCCAGACGAGGATCGGAAAGCCGAGCGGCTCGCTCTGCGCGACGCCGAGCGTCACGTGGCCCACCACCGCGGCGTAGGCCGGGTAGATCAGGTAATGGAGCGCCTTCCAGATCCGCGGGGTGAGGAACGAGAGCCAGAAATCGTGGCTCGTCGCGGCGAGTATAAGGAGCGATATGAGCGCGACGATCCCGAGCGCTTCGAACGGAAAGCCGAGGGCGGAGCCGTAGGCGCGGTTGGAGAAAAGGATCGCCTCCCAGCTGTCGAGCGGCGTGAAGGCGAAATACCAGCCGAAGACGAAGAGGAAATGGCTCACCGCCACCACCGCCGTCATCACCCCGAAATGGCGCCGGTTGTAGAGGACCGGCAGGAAGCGCCGGTCGAGCCGCGCCAGCGGACCAATGGCGAGGATCACCGTCATCATCAGGAAAGCGCAGGAACCGAAGGCGCGGGCGTTGTGGATCTGCGGCGTGACCGGCGGGTCCTGCCCGAGAAGCCCGGGCCCAAGCTCGACGAAGACATAGAGATAGAGCCCGACGGCGAGCGCGAGCGCAGCGTCGTACCAGTACTTGAAGCGGTTCCACTGGACCGGGATGTAGGCGACGCTCATTTCGCGGGCGGCTCCAGCAGGACCGGCGGCGCGCCCTCCGGCCAGGCCTGCCGGATCGTCAGCCCGGTTCCGATCAGGAGCGGGATCGCCACGGCGAAGAGAAGCGCCGCAAGCGCATGGGAGCGCCGCGGCGGCCGATGCCGTTTCGACCAATCGTCCTGTCCCGCCTCCAGCACCAGCCAGCGCCAGAGGACGAGCGGCCAGATCAGCAGGATCGCCGGCAGGAGGAGCGGCCGGAAGGCGTAGGAGCCGCGGGCGTTCGGCTCCACCCGGTCGATCCCCCAGAGGAGGAACGGCAGCGCCGTCGCGGCCCCGGCCCAGAGCCAGAGGCGGGCGAGATCGACGAGAAGGGCGGCCGTCTCCATGTCTCCCCCCGGCGGCGCGGCCGGCAGACTATCGTTCCGCCCGGGCGCGGGAAACATCACGTTGTCGAGAGCCGCAGCACCGTTTCCCTCGCCGCGCGACGTGGGGTGAACTCGCGCGAAGAGGGCGCAAGGGCGGAACGGCCGTTGCAGCGAAAGCTCGCCGCAGCGCTGGCGGCCGACATCGCCGGGTTTTCCCGCCTCGTCGGCGCGGACGAGGAAGGCGCCCTCGCCCACCAGCGCGCGATACGGCGGGAGATCGTCGCGCCGCTCCTCGAGGCGCATGGCGGCCGGGTCGCCAACACTGCCGGTGACAGCCGCCTGATCGAGTCGCCCTCCGCGGTCGAGGCGGTGCGCTTCGCCGTCGCGATACAGGCCGGGATCGCGGACACGAATGCGGACGCGCCGCCGGATCGGCGGATCGACGACCGCATCGGCGTCAATGTCGACGACGTCCTCGCCAAGGGGGGACCTTCTCGGCGACGGCGTGAACATCCCCGCGCGGCTCGAGGCGCTGGCCCCGCCCGGCAGCATCGTCGTCAGCCGCACGGCGCGGGACCAGGTGCGCCACCTTTCGGAGATGCGGCTGGCCGATCTCGTCGCCGACCGTGGCGGCGATACGGGGACGACGTGACGGCCAAGCCGCTGGCGAGAATGAACCTGATCGCCGCGCTATCGCTGAGCGGCGATCTCGATGCGGCCCGGGCCGAGGCGGGCAAGCTGAAGCCGGACGAGCTCTTCGCCAACACGCGCCCGGTGAAGTATTGTGACGGGATCAAACGCGACATCGATTTCCGCGAAAGCTACATCCGCGCGCTCATCGCCGCTGGCGCGCCGACGGACCGCAAATAGCCTTCACGCGCCCGCGCCGAGCCGCCGCCAGGCGCCGGGGCTGAGCCCATAGGTGGCGCGGAAGGCGCGCGTCATGTGGCTCTGGTCGGCGAAGCCGGCCGCCGCCGCGGCCTCCGCGAGCGCCGCGCCGCCCGCCATCAGCGCCCGCGCCCGGTCGAGCCGGCGAAAGGCGAGGAAGCGGTGGGGCGAGGCGCCATAGGCGGCGCGGAACCGCCGCGCGAGTTCGTGCCGCTCGATCCCGTGCGCGCGTTCAAGCTCGGCCGCCGAGCGGGCCTCCCCGGCCGCCGCGGCTTCGGCGAGATCGTCCCGCACCCGCGCCAGCGCCGCCGCATCGGAGCCGGCCGCCGCGCGGGGCCGGACGCCGGCGAGCCGGTCGAGCGCGTCGGCCAGCGCGGCGAGGGCGCCGGCGAGCGCGAGATCGCCCTCCGCATCAATGAGGTCGATGAGCGCGGCGCGGAGCGGCCCGTCGCGGGATACCGGCGTCGCGAGGAAGGGAAGGCCCGGCCGCCCTCGCGCCGCAGCGATCCGCTCCGGCGCGACATAGGCGATCCGGTAGCCATAGCCGCCCTCGTCACCCGGCCGCCCGTCATGCGGCTCGTCCGGGTGGAGCACGAAGGCCTCGCCCGGCCGCGCGGCGCGGGTCTCGCCGCGATAGTCGAAAAGCTGGGTTCCGAGCGCGGTGACGCCCATCGCGTAGACGTCGTGGCGGTGGCGGGAGAACCGTTCGGCGTAGAACCGCGCGGTGGCCTGCTCGACGCCGGGCGCGACGGCGCGGCTTTCGATCCGCCCTCGCCGCGCGCACGAACGTTCAAGACCTTCCGCCGCCATCGGGCGAGGATGCGCCGGCCCGCTTGGAGGCGCAATTGACCGATCTTCTTCTCCTCTGGCTCGCCGCCGTCGCGCTGATGGGCAGCCCCGGACCGGCCACGCTCAGCCTCGCCGCCGCCGGCGCCGCCTTCGGCGCGCGCGCCGCCCTGCCCTATCTCGGCGGGATCGTCCTCGGGACCACCGGCGTCCTCCTCCTCATCGCGCTCGGACTGACCGGCGCGCTCCTCGCGATCCCGGCGCTCGGGCCGGTCGCGGCGGCGGCGGGCGGGGCCTATCTCCTCTGGCTCGCCTGGCGCATCGCCCAGGCCCCGCCGCCCGGCGCGCGCGAGGCGGGGGCGCGGCCGCCCGGCTTCGCGCCCGGCCTCGTCCTCGCGCTTCTCAACCCGAAGGCCTGGGCGGCGTTCGGCGCGGTCTGGGCCGGGCGATCGCTCGTCCCCGGGGCGCCGCTGGAAGACGCCGCGGCGAAGCTCGCCGCGCTCGCGCCGGTCGTCGTCGTCGTCAATTCGCTCTGGCTTCTCTTCGGCGCCGCGCTCGCCGCCCGGCTCCGCGACCCGCGCCTCGGCCGCGCCTTCAACCGCGCGCTGGCGCTCCTCCTCGTCCTCTCGGTCGGCGCGATCTTCCTCGGCTGACTTTCGCCTGAGCCCGGCCGGGCCTATAAGCGCGCAAAAGTCAGGTCTCGCGGAGGACTCGCAATGCCCGAATATCGCTCCCGCACCACCACCCACGGCCGCAATATGGCGGGCGCGCGCGCGCTCTGGCGCGCGACCGGTATGGGCGAGGGAGATTTCGGCAAGCCGATCATCGCCATCGCCAATTCCTTCACCCAGTTCGTGCCCGGCCATGTCCACCTGAAGGACCTCGGCCAGATGGTCGCGCGGGAGATCGAGAAGGCCGGCGGCGTCGCCAAGGAGTTCAACACCATCGCGGTCGACGACGGCATCGCGATGGGCCATGACGGGATGCTCTATTCCCTTCCCTCGCGGGAGGTGATCGCCGACAGCGTCGAGTACATGTGCAACGCGCATTGCGCCGATGCGGTGATCTGCATCTCCAACTGCGACAAGATCACCCCCGGCATGCTGATGGCCGCGATGCGGCTGAACATCCCGGCGATCTTCGTCTCCGGCGGGCCGATGGAGGCCGGCAAGGTCGTGCTCGACGGGACCGAGCGGAAGGTCGACCTCGTCGACGCGATGATGAACGCGGTGAACCCCAACGTCTCCGAGGCGGACAGCGAGAAGACCGAGCGCACCGCCTGCCCGACCTGCGGCTCCTGCTCCGGCATGTTCACCGCGAACTCGATGAACTGCCTCGCAGAGGCGCTCGGCCTCGCGCTGCCGGGCAACGGCTCGATGCTGGCGACGCACGCCTTCCGCAAGGAACTGTTCCTCGAGGCGGCGCGAAAGATCGTCGCGCTCACCAGGCGCTACTACGACGAGGGCGACGAGACGGCGACGCCCCGCGGCATCGCCAATTTCGAGACCTTCGAGAACGCGATGACTCTCGACATCGCGATGGGCGGCTCCACCAACACGGTGCTCCACCTTCTCGCCATCGCGCGCGAAGGCGGCGTGCCCTTCACCATGGCCGATATCGACCGGCTGTCGCGGAAGGTGCCGCATCTCTCGAAGCTCGCGCCCTCGACCTCGCTCTTCCACATGGAGGACGTGCACCGCGCCGGCGGCATCATGGGCCTGCTCGGCGAGTTGGACGCGCTCGGCCTTCTCCACACGGACCGCCCGACCGTCCACTCGAAGACGCTGACCGAGGCGCTCGACAAGTGGGACGTGCGGCGCAACCCCTCGCCGGAAGTGGTCGAGTTCTATCGCGCCGCGCCGGGCGGGGTGCGCACGACGGAGGCGTTCAGCACCTCCAACCTCTGGGCCGAGCTTGACCTCGACCGCGAGAAGGGCTGCATCCGCGACGGCGCCCACGCCTACAGCCAGGATGGCGGCCTCGCCGTGCTCTACGGCAACATCGCCGAGGACGGCTGCATCGTGAAGACCGCCGGCGTGCCGGAGGAATGCCTCGAATTCACCGGCAAGGCGATCGTCTTCGAGAGCCAGGACAGCGCCGTGAAGGGCATCCTCGGCGGCAAGGTGAAGCCGGGCCACGTGGTGATCGTGCGCTACGAGGGGCCGCGCGGCGGGCCGGGGATGCAGGAAATGCTCTACCCGACCTCCTATCTGAAGGCGGTCGGCCTCGGGAAATCCTGCGCCCTCGTCACCGACGGGCGGTTCTCCGGCGGCTCCTCAGGCCTTTCCATCGGCCATGTCTCGCCCGAAGCGGCGCTCGGCGGCGCGATCGGCCTGATCGAGGACGGCGACGAGCTTTCGATCTCGATCAAGGGCCGCACGCTCCACCTCAACGTCTCGGACGCGGTGCTGGCGCAGCGGCGGCAGGCGATGGAGGCGAAGGGCGCCGCGGCCTGGACGCCGACCGAGATCCGGCCCCGGAAGATCACCGCCGCGCTGAAGGTCTTCGCCGCCTTCGCCACCTCGGCCTCCGAAGGCGCGGTGCGGGATGTGGACGGCGCGCTCGCGGCGCGCAGCCGGAGCCTCGCCGCCGAATAGAAACCGGCGGGGCCGGCCGATGAGGGGGAGGCCGGCCCCGCCGCCGCGGACCTCGTTTCACGCCTGCCGCCCCACAATGCGGGGGCGTCGTCCGCGGGGCGCGGGCGGAGAGAGAGGGCCGCCCGCGAACGCCGGCCGGGCGAGGGGCCCGGCGCGTCGAATGGTTAATCGATAACTGCGAGAGCAAGGTTTCGCGCCCCGGCGAATTTTCTCATTCGGCGTAGTGACGCAGGTCACGTCGCCGCAGCGCCGCCCGAAATCGCATCGACGCGCCGCGGCGCGGCGGTTAATAAGGCCGCGGGCGGCGGTTTCGCCTCGGAAATTTCCCGCCGCGAGGGACGGATCGGACCGGACATGCGCGACGCGACAGCGCTCGAACCCCTGCTCGCCGCCGTCGCGCGCGGCGACCGCGCCGCCTTTCGCGACCTCTACGCCGCCTTCGCCCCGAAACTTTTGGGCCTCACGCTGCGCATATGTCGTGATCGCGCTTTGGCGGAGGATGCCGTGCAGGAGGCGTTCGTCGAGATCTGGCGGAAGGCGGAGGCCTTCGACCCGGCGCGCGGCGGCGCCGGCGGCTGGATGGCGACGATCGGCCGAAACCGCGCGATCGACCTGGTGCGGCGGCGCGGCCGCAGCCCCGGCTGGGAGGCCGGGGACCCGGAGGAGGCCTTCGCCTTCCTCGCCGATCCGGCGCAGAAGACCGATGGCGGCGCCGAGCGCCTCGCCCTCGCCGAATGCCTCGGCCGTCTCGAGGAGACGCCGCGGCGGATGCTGGTTCTGGCCTATGTGGAGGGCCTGAGCCGGGAGGAGTTGTCGGCGCAATTCGAGGCGCCTGTGAACACGGTCAAGACCTGGCTCCGGCGCGGCCTGCTCGCGCTCCGGACCTGTCTCGACGGGTGAGGGGCATGGCGGAACAGGACGAAATCGCGATCGACCGGGCGCTGGGCCACGCGCCGCGCTTCGGCGAGACCGGGGCGGAAGCCGCGGCGCGCGAAGGCTGGGAGCGGCGCCTCGCGCCCCTCCTCCTCTCGGCGCCCGATGCGGCGCCCTCTACGGGCCTTCTCGCGCGGATCGAGGCGGAGCTTGACCGGCCCGCGGCGGGGGCCGAGACCCTGCCGCTCCGCCGCGCCCTCCGGATCTGGAAGGGCGCGGCGGGCCTCGCCCTCGCCGCCGCGGCGGCGCTCGCCATTTACGTCGCGCAGCCGCGCGAGGCGGAGGGCGCGCGCTATGTCGCCGTCGTCACCGCCGATGACGGCAGCGGGCCCGGCCTCGTGATCCAGTTCGACACAGGGACCGGCGTCGCCACCGTGGTGCCGGTCGCCGCCGCGCCTTCGGGCAACTCCTACGAGATGTGGACGATCCCGGCCGGGGCGACGAAGCCGGTCTCGCTCGGCCTCCTGCCCCCCGGCCCGGATGCGAGGGCGGATTTCTCGGCGTCGGACGGGCAGATCTTCGCCATCAGCCTCGAGCCGCCGGGGGGCTCGCCGACCGGCCAGCCTACCCTGCCCCTCTTTCACGGCAAGCTCGCCCGCGTCGACTGAGCCGCCTTCGCGCGGGCGACGGCCCGCTCGCGCCGGGCGATGTAGAGCGCGGCGGCGATGATGACGGCGCCGCCGACCAGCGTCGCCCCGTCCGGCGTCTCGTCGAAGATCAGCCAGGCGCCGAACGCGATGAAGGCGAGGCGGGTATAGGAGAGCGGCGCGAGGATCGACGCCTCCGCCAGCCGATAGGCCTCGATGTCCGAGACGTTCCGCGCCATCGAGGCGACGACGACGACGAGAACCGAAATCCAGCCCCAATGCGTCTCCGGCAGCGCCCAGACCGGCGCGGCCACCGGCAGCGTCACCACCAGCGTCATCACCGCCGAGGAGATGTAGGCGGAGAATGCGCCGTCCCTGGAGGCGAGGCCGCGCGCCGAAAGGAGCGCCAGCGCGAAGAGCGCGGAGGAGCCGATGGCGGCGAGCGCCGGCAGGCCGAACCCCTCCGCCGAAAGCCCGTCCCAGGGCCGGGTCACGATCAGAACGCCTAAGAATCCCGCGGCGATCGCCGCGCTCCGGCGCGGCCCGATCCGTTCGCCCTGGATCGGAATCGCGAGAAGCGCCGCGATCACCGGCGCGGTGAAGAACAGCACCGTCGCCTGCGCCAGCGGCAGGGTGGAGATCGTGTAGAACCCGAGCTGCGTGGAGACGCCGACCAGCGCGCCGCGCCAGACATGAAGCCAGGGCGCCGAAAAGGAGACCTGCGCGCGGAGCCGCCGCGAAACCGCGATTCCGGCGAGACAGAGCAGCAGCCCGCCGAGCGAGCGGAGGCAGACGATCACCGCGCTCGGCGCTTCGGCCGCCGCGCCCTTCACCGCAAAGGTCATCGCCGAGGCGGCGAGCACAGAGGCGCCCATCCAGAGCGCCCCACGCGAATTGTCGAGCGTCTGGGGTTTCTGCGTGCGGGCTGTCGATGCG
Source organism: uncultured Paracoccaceae bacterium (assembly GCA_937952085.1). Taxonomy (GTDB): domain Bacteria; phylum Pseudomonadota; class Alphaproteobacteria; order Rhodobacterales; family Rhodobacteraceae; genus Pikeienuella. The sequence goes on from CALFYQ010000206.1 coordinate 12,696, forward strand.
GCGGGGTCTGTCAGGCGAGCGCAGCCTTCACCGCGGCCCCGGCCTGGCCGAAATCCATCCGGCCCTGGTAGCGCGCCTTCAGGACGCCCATGACCCGGCCCATATCCTTGATCGAGCGCGCCTCGGACTCCCGGATCGCCTCCTGCACCGCCGCCCGCACCTCGTCGGGCGCGAGCGGCTTTGGCATGAACTCCCGGATCACGCGGATCTCGTCCCGCTCCTGGCGGGAAAGCTCCGGCCGGCCGCCCTCGTCGAAGGCGCGCGCGCTCTCCTCGCGCTGGCGGACCATCTTGGCCAGCACTTCAAGCGCGGCGGCGTCGTCCAGCCCGGCCTCCTCCTCGGAGCCGCGGCCGGCGATCTCTTTCTCGTTCAGGGCGGCAAGCATCAGGCGCAATGTGCAAGTGCGCTGCGCCTCCCGGTCCTTCATCGCCGCTTTCAGGGCGGCGTTGATGCGATCTCGCATGGCGGACTTCGACCTCAGAAGGCGTCGTCTTGTGGCGGTTTCGGGGACGTTATCGCAGTCGCAGCAAATTCGCAATTCATTGGCCGCTCGACCAACCTATTGATATGAAAAGGCTATCCGAAAGCCTTCCGGATCATTGACGCGGTTGCAGCCGGCCTCTAGCTTCCGCCCGCCTCAAAATCAGGATGTCGCGATGACCGATTCCGCCCAGCCGGACGCCTGCCTCGCCCTCGCGGACGGGACGCTGTTCTGGGGCCGAGGCTTCGGCGCGGCCGGCCAGGCGGCGGGGGAGCTCTGCTTCAATACCGCGATGACCGGCTATGAGGAGATCATGACCGATCCCTCCTATGCCGGGCAGATCGTCACCTTCACCTTCCCGCATATCGGCAATGTCGGCGCCAACCCGGAGGACGAGGAGTCTGACCGGCCAGCCGCGCTCGGCATGGTCGTGCGGATGGACCCGACCGAGCCCTCCAACTGGCGCGCCGCCGAGCGGCTCTCGGACTGGCTGGCGCGGGACGGCAAGATCGGCATCGGCGGAATCGACACGCGGCGGCTGACCCGCACGATTCGGCAGAAGGGCATGCCGCACGCCGCGCTCGGCTACACGCCGGGCGGAACGCCGGACGCAGAGGCGCTGGTCGCCGCCGCGCGGGGCTTCGCCGGGCTCGAGGGCGCTGACCTCGCCAAGGACGTGACCGCGCCGCAATCCTATCGCTGGGACGAGACGCGCTGGGCCTGGCCGGGCGGCTTCCCGCGGCAGACCGCGCCGCGGAAGAAGGTCGTCGCGGTCGATTACGGCGCGAAGAGGAACATCCTCCGCTGCCTCGCCTCCGCCGGCGCGGAAGTGATCGTGCTGCCGGCCACCGCCACCGCCGAGGAGGTGCTGGCGCATCGGTCGGACGGCGTCTTCCTCTCCAACGGGCCGGGGGACCCGGCGGCGACGGGCGTCTACGCGGTGCCGATGATCCAGGCGGTGCTGGAGGCGGACGTGCCGCTCTTCGGCATCTGCCTCGGACACCAGATGCTCGCGCTGGCGCTCGGCGCCCGCACCATCAAGATGAACCACGGCCATCACGGCGCGAATCACCCGGTGCGGGAGATCGAGACCGGCAAGGTCGAGATCACCTCGATGAACCACGGCTTCGCGGTCGACGCGCAGACCCTGCCCGAAGGCGTCGAGGAGACCCATGTCTCGCTCTTCGACGGCTCGAACTGCGGCATCCGCATCAAGGGTCGGCCGGTCTTCTCGGTGCAGCACCACCCCGAGGCGAGCCCGGGGCCGATGGACAGCCACTATCTCTTCGACCGTTTCCTCGCCTCGATGGCCTGAGCGCCGGCCGCCGCGCGGCGGTTAACAGGCCGTTAACGCAATGTTGCGAGTTTCAGCCGATTCGGGCGCGGGCCGCCCGGCAGGCCTGGGCTTGATTTCTCATGCGAATACTGCGCGCCGTGCGGTTCGACTGATGGCGAAGGACGGCGACGTCGCGCGTCCGAGCGCCGACCGCCGCAGGCTCGGCGAGATCCTCCTCGAAGACGGCGCGGTCGATTTCGAGACGCTGGAGCGCGCCATCGCCGCCCAGGCGGAGAGCCGCGCCCGGATCGGCGAGATCCTCGCCGCGCGCGGCGGCGCGGACCGGGCGCGGATCGCCGCGGCCGTCGCGAAGCAGAGCGGGCGCGGCTTCGCCGACCTCGCCGACGCGCCCGGCGACGAGGCGCTCGTCGCGGCCGCCGAGATCGAACTCATGCTCCGCCACCGCTCCATCCCCTGGCGGCGCGATGCGGAGCGCACGATCTGGGCCGCGGCGGACCCGGACGCCGCCTTCGACGGACTCGGCGGCGTCGAGCTTGTCCATGCCGAGCCGCGCGCCCTGGCGCGGCGGCTGATCGACGCCTGCGGGCCGCAACTCGCGGAACGCTCCGCGCTCCGCCGCCCGGCGCCTTCGAGCCTTCGCGGCGGGTTCGCCGGCTGGCAGGGAACGGCGCTGAAGGTCGGCGTCGTCGGCGCCGGTTGCCTCGCCGCGGCGAGCCCGGAGGCGGCCGTGACCTTCGGCCTCTGGGGCGGGGCGGGAGTCCTCGGCGTCAACGCGGCGCTCTGGGGCGGCGCGCTGCTCGCCCCGCGGCCCGCCTCGCCGCCGCCCGTCGCGACCAGTGACCAGACCACGCGCCTCTCGGAATACTGCGCGCCGCCGACCGTGACGCTGATCGTCCCGCTCTACCGGGAGCCGGAGACCGCGCCGCTCCTCCTCTCGGCGCTTAGGCGGCTCGACTACCCGCCGGAACTGCTCGACATCAAGATCGTGCTGGAATCGGACGATTCCGAAACGCTGGCGGCGCTCGTCGCGCTCGACCCGCCGCACCACGTCGAGATCCTCATCGCGCCGGACGGGGCGCCGCGCACGAAACCCCGGGCGCTCAACTTCGCGCTCGACTTCGCGCGGGGCGAGATCGTCGGCGTCTACGACGCGGAGGATCACCCCCCGCCGGACCAGATCCGCAAGGTCGTCGCCGAATTCGCGGCCGCGCCGCCCGACGTCGCCTGCATCCAGGCGCGGCTCGGCTACTACAACGCCGCGGAAAACTGGCTCACCCGCTGCTTCGAGATCGAATATGCGAGCTGGTTCGACGCGATGCTGCCGGGGCTCCACCGCTTCGGCATGCCGATCCCGCTCGGCGGCACCTCGCTCTTCCTCCGCCGCGGCGCGCTCGAAGCCGTCGGCGGATGGGATAGCTGGAACGTCACCGAAGATGCCGATCTCGGCATGATGCTGGCGCGAGCCGGCTTTCACACCCGCCTCTCGGACTCGCTCACCGAGGAGGAGGCCGCGAGCCGGCCGCGCGCCTGGATCCGGCAGCGCTCGCGCTGGCTGAAGGGCTATCTCGCCACCTGGTCGACCCATATGCGCCGCCCCCGGCGTCTCCTGCGGGAACTCGGGCCCTGGCGCTTCGTTGGTTTCAGCGCGGTGCTCCTTTCCGCCGCGCTCGGGTATCTCCTCCTGCCCTGGCTCTGGCTGGCGACGCTGGTCGATCTCGCCTTTCCGATCGGCGGGCTCGCCGGGGAGGCGCTTCGCGCCGTCGCCAGCATCACCGCGGCGACCTTCGCCGCCATGCTCGGCGCCGCCGCGCTCGGGCTTCACCGACGAAACCGGTTCCGGCTGATCTGGCTTACGCCGACCTTGCCGGCCTATTGGGTGCTTGGCTCGGTGGCGGCTTATCTCGCGGTCTGGGAGCTCGCCGTGGCGCCCTTCCGCTGGCGCAAGACCCAGCACGGGGTCGGCAAGATTGCGAAGAAACATCGCGAAGCGGCGCTCCAGCGCTGAACGCTTTAACAGCCCGAGAAACGAATGCGGCGTTCCGGGGTGTGGGGCAACTCCCGGAACGCCGCTGCGGGTGATCGTAGATCTACCCTCAGGACTTCAATCCCGTTGTGGGGCGGGATCCTCGAGCGGCGCTATTGTGGAGGGCGCACCGGCCGACGTCACTGTTCGTGGTTTCAATCTACAGATTCGAGAAATCCCCGCGAGAAGCTTCTCTCATGTGCCGCTGGTTATTCACGAGCGCGTCTCATGGACGGTTTTTGGTTAAAATCTCAACGACTGGCGGCGGGCGGCCAGGGTTCGCCCCCCGATCATGGCGAAAACATGGCGAAGAATGCGCCCGAATTATCTCGCACATCGGCGATTCCCGTTCCATTGAGGCGAGATGAAGGCAAATGCGTCAATTGGACGGATTCTGGGCGCAATGGCGTCGATTTGCACGAACGCCATTCATTGACGCGCCGTCGAAACATCTGATGCGCCAATGGCGATGGTCTGGCCGCCACCGGCGCGGCCCACGCAGCGGATTTGGCGATGTTCGCGGCTTTGGATCAACGAATCGCGGCGTCTCCCCGCTCCGCTTCCGCACTCCGCCCCGCCGCCCGTTTGCTGCGCTGCAGCAGCTCTGCTACGCGACTCGTCCGAAAGCATGAGAGGTCGAGCATGGCGAAAGTTGTGACGTTCGCTCAGCAGAAGGGCGGAGCCGGGAAGACGACGCTGCTGACACAACTCGCCGTGGCGCTCGCCGCCGAGGGCGACCGCGTCGCCCTGATCGACCTCGACCCGCAGCGGACGCTGTCCTCCTGGGTGGATGAACGCATCCGCCGGCGCGGCGAGACCGATCTCGACCTGATCGAATCGAGCGAATGGCGCGTCGGCGCCGACATCGCCAAGGCCGGCCGCGAAGCGTCGCTGATCTTCGTGGACTGCCCCGGAAACGCCGACGTGATGCTGAACCGCGCCCTGCGGGAGACCGATCTGGTCATCATCCCGGCGCAGCCTTCGGCGCCCGATGTCTGGGCGACGCGGGCGACGCTCCGGATGGCGGCGAAACAGGGCGCGGAGGCGCGCGTCGTCCTCAACCGGGTGCCGCCGCGCGGCGGCGTCATCGAGGACATGGCCTCCCGCCTGGAAGAGGACGGGGCGGAACTCCTGGAGTCGCGGATCGGCAACCGCGTCGCCTTCGCCTCCGCCTTCGGAGACGGGGCCGCCGTCACCGAAACCGCGCGCGGCTCGAAGGCCGCCGAGGAGATCCGCGCGCTCGCGGCCGCGATCCGGCGCCTTCTCGGCTGATCCCGCCCCACTGGCGCCCGACCGACCGCGGAGATAGAAGGCCGCGATGCTCCGCAACCCGCCCGATCTCCGCCCCGACCGCGCCCGCGCGACTCTGGTCGAGGAGGCGCGCCCCGGCCAGCCGCGGATCGGTCTCGTCTCGCTCGGCTGCCCGAAGGCGCTGGTGGACAGCGAGCGCATCCTCACCCGGCTCCGCGCCGAGGGCTATGCGATCTCACCGGATTACGCCGGCGCCGAGGCGGTGATCGTGAACACCTGCGGCTTCCTCGACAGCGCCAAGGCCGAGAGCCTCGACGCGATCGGCGAGGCGCTTTCCGAGAACGGCAAGGTGATCGTCACCGGCTGCCTCGGCGTCGAGGAGGGGATGATCCGGCAGGCGCACCCGAACGTCCTCGCCGTCACCGGGCCGCATCAATACGAGGCGGTGATGGACGCGGTGCATTCCGCCGTCCCGCCCGCGCCGGACCCGTTCATCGACCTGATCCCGGCCCAGGGCGTGAAGCTCACGCCGCGCCACTACGCCTATCTCAAGATCTCGGAAGGCTGCGATCACAAGTGCCGGTTCTGCGTGATCCCGGACATGCGCGGCCGGCTCCGCTCCCGGCCCGTCGCCGCGGTGCTGCGGGAGGCGGAAAAGCTCGCCGAAGCCGGCGTGAAGGAGCTTCTGGTCATCAGCCAGGACACCTCCGCCTATGGCAAGGACATCCGCTACGCCCCCGGCCAGTGGCGCGGCGCGGAGCGGCGCGCCCATGCCGTCGATTTGGCCGCGGCGCTGGGCGAACTCGGCGTCTGGGTCCGCCTCCACTACGTCTATCCCTACCCGCATGTGGACGGGCTGATCCCGCTGATGGCGGAGGGAAAGGTGCTCCCCTATCTCGACATTCCGTTCCAGCACGCACACCCCGAAACGCTCCGCCGCATGGCCCGCCCCGCCGCCGCGGCGAAGACGCTGGACCGGATCGCCGACTGGCGGCGGACCTGCCCCGATCTCGCGATCCGCTCCACCTTCATCGTCGGCTTCCCCGGCGAGACGGAGGCGGAATTCGAGACCCTGCTCGACTGGCTGAAGGAGGCCCGGCTCGACCGGGTCGGCTGCTTCACCTACGAGAATGTCGCCGGCGCCCGCGCGAACGACCTGCCGGATCACGTCCCCGACGAGGTGAAGGCGGAGCGGCACGCCCGGTTCATGGCCGCGGCGCAGGCGATCTCCGCCGAGAAGATGGCGGCGCGGGTCGGCCGGCGGATGGAGGTTCTGGTCGACGAGGTGGACGGCGAAGGCGCCGTCGCCCGCTCGAAGATGGACGCGCCGGAGATCGACGGGCAGGTCTTCATCGACGAGGGCTTCGAGGGGCTGAAGCCGGGCGATCTCGTCGAGGTGGAGGTCGAGGAGGCCGCGGAATACGATCTCTGGGCGCGGAGGCTCTGAGATGTTCACCATCGAGCACGAATTCGACGCCACCGTCGTGACGCTGGTCGACGAAGGCGAGGCGCCGCTGCGCGAAGACGTCTCGGTCGCCATCTTCGACGATTGCGTGACCATCGAACAATGGGATGCGCGGCGGGAGGAACCGATCCGCCTCACCCTCTCCTTCTCGCAGATCCGCGACCTCGAAGCGGCGCTCGATCTGCCGGAAGGCGCCTATCGCCGCCGGCGCAGGCCGTGACGCAGGTCACGGCCGGGCCCTTCCCCGTTCACGAATCTTTGCTAAGGTCCGCCCCGTCACAAAAAAGATGGGGAGGGGAGCATGAGGGCCGGAGCGCGGATCGCCGCGATTGTCGCCTCGCTCGTTCTCGCTGGCTGCGCCGCCGAGCCGAAGCCGCCGAATCTCGGCACGCTCTATGACAGCGCGGCGCAGATCGAATCGCCCAACCGCCACCCGGTGATCTCGATCCCCGGCACGCTCGGCTCCCGCCTCGTCGACCGGGAGACGGGCGTGGTGATGTGGGGCGGCGCCTCCGGCCTCTCGGTCGATCCGGAAGACCCCGACAACGCCCGCCTCATCGCACTCCCGATCGGTCATGGCGACGAGACGCTCCGAGAGTTGAAGGACAACGTGCGCCCCGACGGCGTGCTCCGCGTCGCCCGCGCCTCGGTCTTCGGCCTGCCGCTCGAACTCGACATCTATCGCGGCGTGATCTCCACCCTCATCGCCGGCGGCTTCGACTTCCGCGAAACCCGCGAGGAGGAGATCAACGACCGCAAGGTGAACCTCGACAGCTTCGAGTTCCCCTATGACTGGCGGCGCGACAACGTCGAAGCGGCGCACGACCTCGACTATTTCATCAAGCGCAAGACGGCGCAGGTCATGGAGACGCGCCAGAGCGTCTTCGGCGCCTCCGAAGAGGACGTGAAGTTCGACCTCATCGCCCATTCGATGGGCGGCCTCGTGACGCGCTACTATCTCATGTACGGCGACGCCGACCTTCCGGCGGACGGCTCGCTGCCCGAAGTCACCTGGGCCGGGGCGAAGCATGTCGGCCGCGTCGTCTTCATCGCGCCGCCAAACACCGGCTCGGTCCTCGCCTTCGAGAACCTAGTCAACGGCAAGACCTTCGGGCCGCTTCAGCCGACCTATCCGCCGGCGCTGATTGGCACCCATGTCTCGACCTATGAGCTCTTCCCGCGCGCGCGCCACAACCGCGTCCGCCTCAAGGGCTCGGAAGAGCCGCTCGACATCTTCGATGTCGGCAACTGGGACCGTTATGGCTGGGGCATCCTGAACCCCACGCAGGACGCGCTCCTCGCGGAGCTGATGCCGGACGAGCCGACGGCGGAGGGCCGCCGCGTCCGCGCCTATCACTATCTCGCCCGCGTCCTCGCCCGCGCCGAGCAGTTCCAGCGGGCGATCGACCGGCCGGTCGAGGTGCCGCCGGGGCTCGAACTTTATCTCGTCGTCGGCGGCGGCTTCGAGACGCCGGCGGCGGTCGAGTACGACCCCGAGACGAAGCGGGTGGAGATCACCAAGCTCGAAGAGGGCGACGGCGTCGTGCTCCGCGCTTCGTCGCTGAACGACGAACGGCAGGACGGCAACTACACGCTCGCCCTCCGCTCGCCGATCCAGTACCGCTCCGTTCTCCTCCTGCCGGAGGAGCATGTGGACATCACCAAGAGCGCGGTCTTCGGCGACAATCTCCTGTTCTGGCTCCTCGAGGCGCCGCGGACCGGGGACCAGCTCGTCCGCCCGGGCCGACTCTCGCTCGCCGGGGCGCCCTCCGAAGGCCGCGCCGCCACCTCCCCGCCCGCCGAGAAATAGCGGGTGGGGTTCGCGCCGGTCGCCTTCCTCAGGGAGCTTGTCGCCATCCCGAGCGCGGACCCGCCGGGCGGCGAGCTGGCGGTGGCGCTTCGGGTCCATGAGGCGCTGACGGGCCTCGGGATCGAGGCCGAGCTGGATGAGTTCCTGCCCGGCCGCGCCAACGTGGTCGGCCGCCTCCGCGGGCGCGGGGAAAAGGCGCCGCTCGTCTTCTCCGCCCACATGGACACGGTGCCGCCCGGCGAGCGGGCCTGGTCCCACCCGCCTTTCGCTGGCGATCTGGTGGATGGAAAGGTGCGGGGCCGCGGCGCGGCGGACATGAAATCCGCCCTCGCCGCCTTCATCGCCGCCGCCGCCGCGCTCCGCGGGGGGCCGCAGCTCGCCGGCGACGTGATTCTCGCCTTCACCGCCGGGGAAAGCGCGAACTGCCTCGGCGCCCGCCGCCTGGTGGAGCGGGGCTTTCGCGCCGAGATCGGCGCCTTTCTCTGCGGCGAGCCCTCGACGCTCGACCTCGTCCTCGCCGAGAAGGCGGTGCTCTGGGTCGAGGCGCTGGCCGAGGGCCGGAGCGGGCATGTCTCCGGCGATCCCGGCGTCGACGCGATCCGCCTCATGCGCGGCTTTCTCGACCGGCTGGACGGCTGGCGCCCGGTCGAGACGCCGCACCCGCTCCTCACCCCGCCCTCCGTCGCGATCGGCCGGATCGAGGGCGGCCAGGCGGTGAACGTGACGCCCGACCGCTGCCGCGCCGAGATCGACATCCGCTTCGCGCCGGGAACCCACCATGAGGCGGTGATGGCCGACCTCCGCCGCCTCGCGCCGCCGGGCCTTCGCCTCTCGGTGATCGACTTCAAGCCGGCGGTGGCGGCGAAGCCCGGCTGCGCCTTCGTGGTGGCCTGCGCCGCAGCAGCGGAGGCGGAGACCGGCCGCGCGCCGGCGCGGCTCGGCGTCCCCTATTACAGCGACGGCGCGATCCTCCTCGACGGGCTCGACGCGCCCTTCGTCATCCTCGGCCCCGGCCCGCTCGGGATGAGCGGGCAGATCGACGAATGGGTCGAGGCCGAAGCGGTCGAGGCCGCGGCGCGCATCTACACCCGCGTCGCGCGGGACTGGCTCGCCTGAGGGCGGCGGGTCGAACCCGTGCGCAACGCCTTCGCCGATCGAGCGGCGCTCCGAGGGCTGGGGCCGCCCTTGGGTGGACGCCTGACCGGGCCCGCATGTGCGCTTCATGGCGTCGCCGCGACTTCCAGACGATCCGCGCGTGACGACCGTGGGGTCGCCTGCCCGCTTGGAGGGGCGGGCGCGGCCCGGGCTGGTCGTCCGGGCCGGGAGGGATGTAGCGTCTCGTTCATGTGATCGCGCGAATGGCTACGGCGGCCCGCCCGACGGAAACGCCGCCCGGCCAGGACCCCGGCTTGCCATGCCGGGCGAAAGGCGCCATATCCCCGTTCTCACCCAGTCAGCGCTTAGGAGCGCCCGCCCATGGCTCGCGTCACCGTCGAAGATTGCGTGGACAAGGTTCCGAACCGGTTCGACCTCGTCATGCTCGCCGCCCACCGCGCCCGGACCATTGCGACCGGCGCGCCGCTCACCGTGGACCGCGACAACGACAAGAACCCGGTCGTCGCCCTGCGCGAGATCGCCGACGAGACGATCCCGGTCGAGGACCTGCGCGAGCAGGCCATCGCCTCGCTGCAGAAGCACATCGAGGTGGACGAGCCGGAAGAGGACCGGATGGCCGCGCTGATGAGCGCCGAGCCGCGCGACAAGCCGGTCGAGGACCTTTCCGAGGAGCAGCTCCTCCGCGCCCTCCTCGCCGAGCAGAGCGCCGGCTGATCCGGCGCCGCCCGGCTCACTTGTCGGGCAGCGTCGACTTTCCCGAGAACATCTCCCGGATGTTGACCGACGACCTCTCGCCGATGTCGTCGTAGTGCCAGCGCAGCCAGTTCGCGGCGGCCGAGCGGCCGATCTCGAACAGGTGGCGCAGGAACGCCCATTCCGAGTTCAGCTTCGACGAAGCGTCGAGCGAGCGCATCCGCTTGCGCGAATGGATGATGTGGAGGTTCATCTTCCGGTATTCGTCCGGACTGAGCTTGCCGTCCTCCAAGAGCCGCGTGACGAAGTCGATCGAGCGCAACTCGTGCAGCAGCGACGAGTTGAAGGTGATCTCGTTGATCCGGTTCTGGATCTCGGCGGCGTTCTTCGGCTCCTCCTCGCGCACGACCGGGTTGATCTGCACGATAACGATGTCGTTCGCCGGGCTGTTGTAGAAGAACGGA
>CALFYQ010000207.1 GCA_937952085.1 uncultured Paracoccaceae bacterium
CTGATCCTCGTCGGCTTCATCCTCTACGAGCCGACCGGGCTTTATGGCCGCTGGCTGAAGATCCGCTTCTGGTCGGAGCTTTTCCCGCTTGCGAGGCGGGGCATGTTCCGGCGGCAGAAGACCTATCTGAAGACGGAGCGGATGCGATGAGCCTGCTCGAGGTCGAGGAGATCGCGATCGAGTTCGGCGGCGTCCGGGCGGTCGACGGCGTCTCCTTCGCGGTCGAGGCGGGGGAGGTCTTCGCCATCATCGGCCCGAACGGCGCCGGCAAGAGCACGATCTTCAACCTGATCTCGCGGCTCTACGACCCGAGCCGCGGCCGCATCCGGTTCGACGGGCGGGACGTGACGGCGCTGAAGGCGCACGAGATCGCGCCGCTCGGCATCGCCCGGACCTTCCAGAACATCGAACTCTTCGACCATTCGACGGTGCTGCAGAACCTCCTGATGGGGCGGCACATCCACCGCCGCTCCAACTTCGTCGAGGACATCCTCTTTCTGCCGAAGGTGCGGCGGGAGGAGCGGGAGCACCGGCTGAAGGTGGAGCGGGTGATCGAGTTCCTCGAGCTTGAGGCCTATCGCGACAAGCACATCGCGGGCCTTCCATACGGCGTGCGCAAGGTGGTGGAGATCGGCCGCGCGCTGGCGCTCGGGCCGAAGCTGATCCTGCTCGACGAGCCGGCCTCCGGCCTCTCGGTCGAGGAGAGCCAGGAGGTGGCGTTTTGGATCGAGGACATGCGACGCGATCTCGGCCTGACGGTGCTGATGGTGGAGCACGACATGGGCCTCGTCAGCCAGGTCAGCGACCGGGTGCTGGCGATGGCGGACGGCCGCGCGCTCGCCCTCGGCGCGCCGGCCGAGGTGCAGGCGCACCCGGACGTGCGGGCCGCCTATCTCGGCACGACGGAGGACGCCGCGTGAGCCTCCTGACCGTTCGCAATGTCGAGACCTTCTACGGCGCGATCATGGCGCTCCGCGGCGTCTCCATCGAGGTCGAGGCGGGCGAGATCGTCGCCATCCTCGGCGCGAACGGCGCCGGCAAGACCACGCTGATGAAGACCATCGCCGGGCTGATGGACCCGGAGAAGGGCCAGATCAGCTTCGACGGCGTCGAGATCGGCGGGGCGGAGCCGGACCGGGTGGTGCGGATGGGCCTCGCCCTCGTGCCGGAGGGGCGCGAGGTCTTCCCCTATCTGACGGTGGAGGAGAATCTCCGGCTCGGCGCCTTCACCCGGCAGGGCCCGGCGGCCGACGATCTCGACCTCGTCTATTCCTATTTCCCGATCCTGAAGGAGCGGCGGAAGCAGGCGGCGGGGTTCCTCTCCGGCGGCCAGCAGCAGATGCTGGCGATCGGCCGGGGCCTGATGGCGCGGCCGAAGCTGATGCTGCTCGACGAGCCCTCGCTCGGCCTCTCCCCGCTCCTGACGCAGGAGATCTTCGGCATCGTCGTCAAGCTCAATGCCGAGCAGGGCGTGACGATGCTGGTGGTGGAGCAGAACGCGCAGATCGCCCTCGCGGCCGCGCACAAGGGCTATGTGCTGGAGATGGGCCGGATCGTGATGGCGGGCGCCGCCGAGGCGCTGAGGAATTCCGCCGACATCCAGGAATTCTACCTCGGCAAGGCCGGCGAGTCCCAGCGCGGGCAGAAACGCTGGAAGCGGCGCAAGACATGGAGATGAGCCGCGTGACCCCGGACCGGATCGAGCTCGACGGTTGCGACACGATGGTGAAGCTCTGGGCGAAGCGCTGCGCCGGCTATGGCGCGCGCACCGCCCACCGGGCGAAGGAGCTCGGCATCTGGCAATCCTATTCCTGGGCGGACTGGTACGAGGCCTCGAAGCGGATCGGGCTGGCGCTGATGGCCCGCGGCGTGGCGAAGGGCGAGCCGGTGATGATCCTCTCGGAGGACCGGCGCGAATGGCTCTACGCCGATCTCGGCGCCGCCGCGATCGGCGCGATCCCGACCGGGGTCTACACCACCGACAGCGCCGGGCAGCTCGCCTATCTCGCCAACGATTGCGGCGCGCGCGTGCTCTTCGTCGAGACCGACGAGCAGCTCGACAAGTGGCTGGAGGCGCGGGACCGGACGCCGGGGATCGAGCTTGTCGTCGTCTTCGACCGCGACGGGCTCGCCGGCTTCTCCGACCCGCAGGTGATGTTCCTCGACGACTTCCTCGCGCTCGGCGAGGCGGAGGCGAAGGCGCATCCGCGGCGCTTCGAGGCGGCGCTGGAGGCGGTGCGGCCGGAAGACCCGCGGATGCTGATCTACACCTCCGGCACGACCGGGCCGCCGAAGGGCGCCGTGGTCACCCACCGGAACATGCTGTTCCAGCTGACCGCCGGGCGCGACGGGCTCGATTTCCTGGAGACGGACGAGCTTCTCTGCTTCCTGCCGCTCTGCCACGTGCTCGAACGGCTCGTCTCGGTCGAGAACGCCATCGGCAACGGCTGCACCGTCAACTTCGCCGAGAGCCCGGAGACCGTCTTCGACAACCTCCGCGAGGTGAGCCCGCACACCTTCATCGGCGTGCCGCGGATCTGGGAGAAGATCTATTCCCGCGTCTCGATCCTCCGCTCGGAGGCGGGGGCCGTGGGCGGATTCGCCTTCGACCTCGCGCTCAGGGCCGGAAAGGCGATGGAGCGGGCGCGGGAGGAGGGCAAGGCGCCGGGTATCGGCCTCCGGCTCGCCTATGCGGCGGCCGACCTTCTCGTTCTCGCGAATCTGCGGCGGATGCTCGGGCTCGGCCGGGCGCGGCGCGTCACCTCGGGCGCGGCGCCGATCTCGCCGGAACTGATCCGCTGGTTCGGCGCCATCGGCGTGCGGCTGATCGAGGGCTACGGCATGACCGAGACCTCGGGCGTCGCCACGGTGAACACGGTCGAGGACAACGCCGTCGGCACCGTCGGCAGGCCGCTCGCCGGGGTCGATCTCCGCATCGCGCCGGACGGGGAGATTCAGGTCCACGGCCCCACCGTCTTCGGCGGCTACTGGGGCAAGCCGGAGAAGACCGCCGAGACGATGACCGAGGACGGCTGGCTCCGCACCGGCGATATCGGCCGGATCGACAATCAGGGCCGGCTCACCATCACCGGCCGGCTGAAGGACATCATCATCACCGCGGGCGGCAAGAACGTGACGCCGGCCGAGATCGAGAGCCGGCTGAAATTCTCCCCCTACGTCTCCGACGCGGTGGTGATCGGCGACCGGCGCAAATACCTCACCTGCCTCATCAT
>CALFYQ010000208.1 GCA_937952085.1 uncultured Paracoccaceae bacterium
CCGGCCGGAGCCTGCGATTGTTCAAGGATCATCATCATCAACGAAGCGTTTACAAGCGGGATGCGACGCTTCGGCGAAGGATCGCGGCGTTTTTCGCGGCGCCGCAGCAGCTTGTCCTCGCGGCTGCAATCAGCGCGTGCGGATCCCGCGCCGTCTCGCGCTGCGGATCGACCTCGCGCCGCCGCCGGCCTATGACTCTAGGAACGGCTGAACGGGAACCGGGGAGAAGCGAAGATGACCGACCTGCGCGCCGCGATCCGGAAGGCGGAGCGCGCCTCCGAGACCGAACGCCTCGCCGCCCTCGCCGCCGCCGCCGGCCTTTCGGCGGAGGACCGCGCCGCCATCGCCGGCCGCGCCGCCGACCTCGTGCGGGAGGTGCGGGGCTCCGCCTCGCCGGGCCTGATGGAGAGCTTTCTCGCCGAATACGGGCTCTCGACCGCCGAGGGCGTCGCGCTCATGTGCCTCGCCGAGGCGCTGCTGCGCGTGCCCGACGCCGAGACGATCGACGATCTCATCAGCGACAAGATCGCGCCGCATGACTGGGGCGCGCATGTCGGCGATTCCGGCTCGATCCTCGTCAACGCCTCGACCTGGGCGCTGATGCTCACCGGCCGGGTGCTGGAGGAGGAGCGGGAAGGCGTCGCCGGCGCGCTCCGGGGCATGGTCCGCCGCCTCGGCGAGCCGGTGATCCGCCGCGCCGTCGCCGCCGCGATGCGGGAGATGGGCGCGGCCTTCGTCCTCGGCGAGACCATCGGCGCCGCGATGAAGCGCGCGCGGGAGATGGAGACGAAGGGCTACAGCTACAGCTATGACATGCTCGGCGAGGCGGCCCGCACCATGGCCGACGCCGACCGTTATTTCGCCGCCTACGAGGCGGCGATCCGGGCCGTCGCGGGCGCCGCGAAATCGGACGACATCCGCGCCAATCCCGGCATATCGGTGAAGCTCTCGGCGCTTCACCCGCGCTATGAGCGGAAACAGAAGGACCGGACGGCGCGGGAGGTCTCGGACCGTCTCCTCGCGCTCGCCCGAATGGCGAAGTCCGCCCGGATCGGCCTCAACGTCGACGCCGAGGAGGCGGACCGGCTGGACCTATCGCTCGACGTGATCGGCGGCGCGCTCGCCGATCCGTCGCTGGCGGGCTGGGACGGGTTCGGCGTGGTGGTGCAGGCCTATGGCCTGCGCGCGCCCTTCGCCATCGACTGGCTGGCGGCGGAGGCGGAGCGGCTCGGCCGCCGCATCATGGTGCGCCTCGTGAAGGGCGCCTATTGGGACGCCGAGATCAAGCGCGCGCAGGTGATGGGCCTGCCGGGCTATCCGGTCTTCACCCGGAAGGCGGCGACCGACGTCTCCTATCTCGGCAATGCGCGCAAGCTCCTCGGCCTTCGGAGCGTGATCTACCCGCAGTTCGCCACCCACAACGCGCATTCGGCGGCCGCCATCCTCCACATGGCAGGCGGCGCGGACGGGACCTTCGAATTCCAGCGCCTCCACGGCATGGGCGAGGCGCTGCACGAGGCGCTCCGCAAGCGGAACGGCAGCCGCTGCCGGATCTACGCGCCGGTCGGCGCGCATGAGGACCTTCTCGCCTATCTGGTCCGGCGGCTCCTCGAGAACGGCGCCAACTCCTCCTTCGTCAACAAGCTCCTCGACGAGGACGTGCCGCCCGAGGCCGTGGCGGCCGACCCCTTCGCCGATCTCGCGCGGCCGGTTCCGCCGCTGCCGAAGCCGGCCGATCTCTTCGCCCCGGAGCGAGAGAACGCCGCGGGCTGGGATCTCGGCGCCGAGACCGATCTCGCCGCGCTCGCCGCCGCCCGCGCACCCTTCGAGGCGGAGACATGGGGCGGCGGAGGCCGCGAGGTCCGCAACCCGGCGACGGGCGATCTCGTCGGCCATGTCGAATGGGACGGGGCCGAGCGGGTGCGTGAGGCGATCTCCGCCGCCGCCGTGGCCGCGCCCGACTGGGCTGCGACGCCGCCGGCCGCGCGCGCCGCCGTGCTCGAGCGCGCATCCCGTCTCTACGAGGCCAACCATGGAGAGCTTTTCTCGCTTCTCGCCCGCGAGGCCGGCAAGACGCTGGACGACGCCGTCTCCGAGCTCCGCGAGGCGGTCGATTTCCTTCGCTATTACGGCGCCGGGGCGGAGGGCCTGCCGGGCGAGCCGCGCGGGGTTGTCGCCTGCATCTCACCCTGGAACTTCCCGCTCGCCATCTTCACCGGGCAGATCGCGGCCGCGCTCGCCGCCGGCAATGCGGTGGTCGCGAAGCCGGCGGAGCAGACCCCGCTGATCGCGGCGCGCGCCGTCGCGCTTCTCCACGAGGCCGGCGTGCCGGAGGGCGCGCTCCGCCTCGTCCAGGGCGCGGGGGAGACCGGCGCGGCGCTCACCTCCGACGCCCGCCTCGGCGGCGTCTGCTTCACCGGCTCGACCGAGGTGGCGAAGATCATCGAGCGCCAGCTCGCCGAGACGGCGCCCGGCGCCATGCTGATCGCCGAGACCGGCGGTCTCAACGCGATGATCGTCGATTCGACGGCGCTGCCCGAGCAGGCGGTGCGGGACGCCATCGCCGGCGCCTTCCAGTCCGCCGGCCAGCGCTGTTCCGCGACTCGCATCCTCTACGTTCAGGAAGAGGTGGCGGAGAAGGTGGAGCGGATGCTCGCCGGGGCCATGGCCGCGCTGCGGCTCGGAGACCCGCTCGATCTTTCCACCGATATCGGCCCGGTGATCGACGCGGAGGCGAAGGCCGCGCTCGACGCCTATGTCGCGAAGGCGGAGGCTGAGGGCCGCCTCATCGCCTGCCTCGCGCCGCCGGCGTCGTGCCTCTTCGTCGGGCCGGCGATGGTGCGCGTCTCCGGCGTCGAGGCGATGGAGCGGGAGATGTTCGGCCCGGTCCTCCATATCGCCCGCTTCCCGGCCGAGCAGGTGGTCGAGGTGGTTAAGGCGGTGAACGCCCGCGGCTTCGGCCTGACGATGGCGCTCCACACACGGATCGACCGGCGGGTGCAGGAGGTGGTGGACGCCGCCCATGTCGGCAACCTCTATGTCAACCGCAACCAGATCGGCGCCGTGGTCGGCTCGCAGCCCTTCGGCGGCGAAGGCCTTTCGGGGACCGGGCCGAAGGCCGGCGGGCCGCATTACCTCACGCGCTTCCGGCGCCGCCCCGCCGCCTCGGCGAAGACCGAGGCCGCGGCGAGCCCGCTCGATGCGGGCGAGGCGCGCGCCCTCCTTGCGCGGCTCGCGCCCGGGCCCTGGGCGCGGCGGCGGGACCGGGTGGAGATCCTGCGCGACCTTCTTCGCGGCCGCGCCTCCGCAGCGATGCGCGAGGCCGCGGCGCTCGACATGGGGCCGCTCGACTTGCCGGGCCCGACCGGCGAATCGAACCGCCTCGCGCTCGCGCCGCTCGGCCGGGTGCTCTGCCTCGGCGCCGGCGAGGCGCTGCTCGGCCACGCCGTGCAGGCGCTTCGGGCCGGCAACGCCGTCCTCGCGCTCGGCCCTGGCGCGGCGCGGGCGCTGACGCCGCTCCTCGACCCGCGACTCCCCCTCGTTGCGCTCGACGCAGAGGCGGACGAGGCGCTCCTTTGCGATGGCGAGTTCGATGCGCTGGCGCTTTCCTTCCCCGACCGGCTTCCGGCGATCCGCAAGGCGCTGGCGGCGCGGCCGGGCCCGATCCTCCGGCTGATCGACGAGTCCCTCGCGCCGGAGCGGTTCTGCGCCGAGCGGGCGCTCTCGATCGACACCACGGCGGCGGGCGGCAACGCCCAGCTTCTCGCGGCGGCGAGCTGAGGCGGGGCGCGCTCTTGCCAAGAGGCGTCTGAGGGCGCGGCCGCTCCCTCGGATCGCCTCGCCGAGCGTTCCGCGAGTCGCGGGCGGCCTCAAGGACGAACCGGCGGTCGCCGCCGCCAAGGCCGCCTCCGCGATCCTTGACCCCCCGCCCTCGACGCGCGCGGTGGGCTCAGACGTCGAAGCGCTTGTCGCGCCAGGCGAGGGCGCCCTTCATCCCGCCTTCGCGGAGCGCGGCGAGGAAGGCCTTCTTGTCGACGCTGCCTTCGCCTTCGAGCGCGAGGTCGGCCTCCAGCGCGGCCTCCATCGCGGCAGCCATGCCCATCCGGTCGAAGGTCTCGTTGATCGCGGCCTTGGTCCGGCGCACCACCATCGGGTCGATCACGGCGAGCTTCCGGGCGATCCCCTTCGCGGTCTCCAGCGCCGCGCCGTCGGCGACGACGCGGGTGATCATCCCCATCGCAAGCGCCTCCCGCGCCGGCACGTCGTCGAGGCCGAGGAGGATGATCTCCTTCGCCTTCTTCGGCCCGACCAGCCAGGGCAGGATCATCGCCACGATCCCGGCGCCGAATTTCAGCTCCGGCTCGCCGAAGGTCGCGCTTTCCCCGGCGATGGTGAGATCGCATGACATCGCGAGTTCGCAGCCCCCGGCCAGCGCCGGGCCCTCCACCGCCGCCACGGTCGGCTTCGAGAGCCGCCAGAACCGTGTCACCGCGTCGAAATCCCGCCTCAGCACCGGGCGCCATTCGGCGACGCCGACCGGCGGCGAGGCCGCCTGGTCCTGGAGGTCGAACCCGGCGGTGAAGGCCTTGCCGGCCCCGGTCACCACCAGCGCGCGGATCGTCTCGTCCGCCTCGACCTCGTCGCAGGCGGCCAGCATCTCGATCAGCATGGCCTTCGACATGGCGTTGAGCCGCTTCGGCCGATTGAGCGTGAGGATGGCGACGGGCCCCTCCCGCTCGAGCGTGACCGTCTCGTAACCCATTCGGCTTTTCCCCGTTTCCATGCTCGGCTACGGCTGACCCTGCGACAGCCGGGCCGGGAGGGCAATGTGGGGCTCCACGAGGAGATCGAGGCGGGGATCGACCCCTCTGCGCGCCATCGGGACGAAGCGGGGGAGATGACGGGCGCGGCCCTTGTCGCCCTCGCCGAAGCGGGCGCCGCGGCGCTCACCGCCGCCGGGCCGGCGCCCTTCGAGCCGGTGTCCCTGCCGATCTCGAATCGCGTGGCGGATCTTGCCGGGTTCCTCGCGATCTGGCGGGCCGGCTGCGTCGCCGTTCCGCTTCATCGCGCCGCCGCCGCGGCGACGCGGCAGGCCGCGCTCGACCTCGTGAAGCCGCGCTTCGAGCTCGATCTGCTCGCCGAACCCGCGCTCTCCAGGCTTGCGGAGACGCCGCCCCCTTCCCGCCCGCTCCTCGAAGGCGCCGCGCTCGTCATCTTCACCTCGGGCTCGACCGGGGCGCCGAAGGGCGTGGTGATCGGCGCCGAAGGGTTCGCCGGCAAGCTGGCGCAGATCCGCGCGCGGCTCCGTTGGCCCGCGGCGGCGCGGGTGGCGCTGCCGCTCCAGCTCACCTTCATCTTCGGCCAGTGGGTCGCGTTCCAGACGCTGATGACGGGCGGCGCGCTTCGCCTCACGCAACGCTTCGATCCGGCCGGAACGCGCGCCGCCCTCGATGCGGGCGGGATCGACGCCATCGCCGCGGTGCCGACGATGCTTCGCGCGCTGCTGACCGAGGGTGGCGCGCCCGCCGCGGCGCCCTTCCTCCTGATGACCGGCGGCGAGACGCTTTCGGCCGAGCTAGGCGGCCGGCTCCGCGCCGCCTTTCCGGCCGCGCGGATCGCCGATCTCTACGGCCTCTCGGAGACGAACGGCTGCGACTTCTTCAACGAGGGCGAGGACTTCGAGGCGCATCTCGGCACGCTCGGCCGCCCGGGGCCCGGCGTCGAGACGCGGATCGACCCGGAGACGGGGGAGCTTCAGATCCGCACGCCCTACCTGATGAAAGGCTATCTCGACCGGCCGGACCTGACCGAGGCCGCGGCCGGCGGCGGCTGGCTCCGCACCGGCGACATGGCGGCGGAGGCCGGCGGCGGCGCGGTGCGTCTTGTCGGCCGGCTGAAGGAGCTCATCAACCGCGGCGGCAACAAGGTCGCGCCGATGGAGGTGGAGGCGGCCTTTTCGGCGCATCCCGCGGTGCGTGCCTGCCTCGTCGCCGGCGCGGCGGATGCGGCGCGGGGCGAGGCGATCCACCTCCTCGTCGTCCCTGCCGGGCCGGAGCGGCCGGACCCGAAGGCGCTCCGCGACTGGGCGAAGGGCCGGATCGAGCCCTGGAAGCTGCCGGACGCGATCCATTTCGCCGACGCGATCCCGCTCGGCGCGACCGGGAAGGCGGATCGGCTCGGCCTTCGGCGGATGATCGAGGCGGGCGAGCTTTCCTAACCGAAGCAGTCGGCGACGAGCTTCTCGAAGGCGCGGGCGCGGTGGCTCATCGCGTTCTTCCGCTCCGGGTCCATCTCGCCGAAGGTTTCGGTCTCGCCGTCGGGAACGAAGATCGGGTCGTAGCCGAAGCCATGCCGGCCGCGCATCGGCCAGACGATTCGGCCGGAGACCTCGCCGCGGAAGATCTCGTCATGCCCGTCGGGCCAGGCGAGGCAGAGCGTCGAGACGAAGCGCGCCGTGCGGGGCTCGGGCGCCGCAACCTCCTCCAGCATCCGCCAGGCCTTCGTCATGGCCATTACGAAGTCACGCCCGCGGCCGGTCTCCGCCCAGTCGGCGGTGTGAACGCCGGGGCGGCCGCCGAGCCCGTTGATCTCGATGCCGCTGTCGTCGGACAGCGCCGGCAGGCCCGACGCGGCCGCCGCGGCGTGCGCCTTGATGCGGGCGTTGCCGGCGAAGGTCTCTTCCGTCTCGGCGGGCTCGGGCAGGCCGAGCTCTCCGGCCGACACGGTCTCGATGCCGTAGGGCGCGAGAAGGGCGTCGATCTCGCGCACCTTGCCGGGGTTGTGGGTGGCGACGACGAGCTTGCCCGGATCGAGCCGGCGGCTCATCCGAGCGCCGCCTTCTGCGCCGCGACGAGCTCCGTCACGCCCTTCCGCGCGAGCTTCAGAAGCTCGAGAAGCTGCGCCTCGGAGAAGGGCGCGCTTTCCGCCGTGCCCTGCACCTCGACGAGCCCGCCCGTGCCGGTCATCACGAAATTGGCGTCGGCGCCGGCGTCGCTGTCTTCGACATAGTCGAGATCGAGCACCGGAAAGCCCTCGTGGATGCCGCAGGAGACGGCCGCCACATGGTCGTGGATCGGGTTCTCCTTCAGCACGCCGCCCGCGACCAGCTTCGCCGCGGCGAGTTGCAGCGCCACCCAGCCGCCGGTGATCGAGGCGCAGCGGGTGCCGCCATCGGCCTGGATCACGTCGCAATCCACCACGATCTGCCGCTCGCCGAGGATCACCCGGTCGGCCGCCATGCGCAGGCTGCGGCCGATCAGGCGCTGGATCTCCTGCGTGCGGCCGGATTGCTGCGTCTTCGCCTCGCGGCGCATCCGGGTGTTGGTTGCGCGGGGCAGCATGCCGTATTCCGCCGTCACCCAGCCGAGCCCGGTGTTGCGGAGGAAGGGCGGGGCGCGGTCCTCCACCGTGGCGGTGCAGAAGACATGCGTCTCGCCGACGCGGATCAGGCAGGAGCCTTCGGCGTGGCGGGAGACATGGGGCTCGATCGAGACGGCGCGCATCTCGTCGCGCGCGCGGCCGGAGGGGCGCATGGGGTTCCTTTCCGCTGGCTCGGGCGGAGCCTTTATCCGCTCCGCAAGGCGCGGTCCACAGGCGAGGGCGGGCGACGGGCGGGGCGTCTGGGGATGGGTGGTCCGGTAGGCGCGGCGATTTCGAGCCCTTTCTCAAAGTTGGCAAGGCGAGCCGGGGAACTCGTCGCCGGCCTCTTAGCGGATCGCGCCACCGCGGCCGGAACTGGCGCGCACCCCGTCCAACCCTCCTGGCCCGATCGTCACGCGCGGTCCGGCCAGAGGTCGGGACGACGCCATAAAGCGCATATGCCGGCCGGATGAGGCGCTTACCCAGGGGCCGTCGCGGCCCTCAGAGCGCCGCTCCGCCGTCGCAGGGCTTCGACTGAAGGGTTTCAAACCGACCGCACCCGCCGCCGGTCGTTGACCGCCGCGCGGCCGGTATCTACCTCTTTCTCCCATGCCTGAGGCCGCTCAGTTGACCGATCTCAACGACCGGAGCCGGGAGATCTTCCGGCGCCTCGTGGAGACCTATATCGAGACCGGCGAGCCCGTCGGCTCCCGCACTATCGCGCGCGGTCTCGAACAGGCGTTGTCCGCCGCCTCGGTGCGGAACGTGATGCAGGATCTCGAACAGCTTGGCCTCCTCGAAAGCCCGCACGCCTCGGCCGGCCGGGTGCCGACGCATACCGGCCTCCGGATGTTCGTCGACGGGCTCCTCGAGATCGGCGAGGTCTCCGCCGAGGAGCGCGCCGAGATCGAGAAGCTGCACGAGGACCGGGACGGCGACCTCGCCCGCGCCCTCGACCATGCGGGGGAGACGCTCTCGGGCCTCTCCCGCTGCGCCTCCCTCGTCTTCGCGCCGAAGCGCGAAGCGCCGGTGCGCCATCTCGAGATCGTGCCGCTCAACCAGGCCTCGGCGCTCGTCGTTCTCGTCACCGAGGACGGCTCGGTGGAGAACCGGATGATTCAGCCGCCGCCCGGCCTCACCCCCTCGGCGATGCGGGAGGCGGCGAATTTCCTCAACGCGATGATGGTCGGCCGGACGCTTTCGGAATCGAAGGACGCCGTCGGGAGGGAGATCGAACGGCGCCGGCGGGAGCTCGACGCGACGGCCCGCGCCCTCGTCGAGGCCGGCGTCGCGGTCTGGGACGGGGACGACGCATCGGAGCCCGACCGGCTTCTCGTCCGCGGCCGCGCCAACCTCCTCGCCGGCGCGGCGGCGGACGACCTCGAGCGGATGCGGGTCCTTCTCGACGATCTCGAGCGAAAGCGCGACATGGCGCAGCTTCTCGACCTGGCCCGCGAGGGCGAGGGGGTGCGCATCTTCATCGGCTCGGAAAACAAGCTTTTCTCCCTTTCGGGCTCCACTTTGGTGATCTCTCCCTATATGAACGCCGACCGGAAACTGGTCGGCGCGATCGGCGTGATCGGGCCCACCAGACTCAATTACGGCCGGATCGTGCCGATCGTGGACTATACTGCGCGGATGATCGGCGAGGTGCTCGCCGGGCGCGGCAGGCCCCGGCGCGACCCGGCGAGAGGGTGAGAGCATGAACGACGGAACCAAGAAGACCGGCAAGGAGCCGGCGGACGACTTCGAGATGCCGGACTTCGACGCGCCGGATTTCGGAACGCCCGAATTCGAGACGCCGAAGCAAGGCGGCGCGCCGGACTTCGAGGCGCCCGACTTCGAGGCGCCGCCCTTCGAGCCGGCGGCCACGGAAGGCTTCGGCGCCTCGGGCTTCGACCCCGCTTCGATCGCCCCGGAATCCGCGCCCTCCGCCGAGCCGGGCGGCGGCGCGGCGACGGACGAGGCGATGGCCGCCCTGATGGCGGAGCGGGACGAGCTTCGCGAGAAGCTGATGCGCGCGCTCGCCGAGGCCGAAAACGTCCGCCGCCGCGCCGAGCGCGACAAGAAGGACGCGGAGACCTTCGGCGGCGTGAAACTGGCGCGGGACCTTCTTTCGGTTCATGACAACCTCTCCCGCGCCCTCGCCGCCGCCAGCGACGCAGAGCGGGAAGCCGCCGCGACGCTGATCGAGGGCGTCGAGCTGACGCAGAAGGAGCTTCTCTCCGCCTTCGCCAAGCACAAGGTGGAGCCGGTCGTCCCCGAGCCGGGCGAGAAGTTCGACCCGAACCTCCACCAGGCGATGTTCGAGGCCCCGGTCCCCGGCGCCGAGCCCGGCACGGTGATCGAGGTGATGCAGGCCGGCTTCACCATGTCCGGCCGCCTCCTCCGCCCGGCGCTGGTCGGGGTCGCCAAGGCGGGTTGAGGCCCGCCGGACACGCCGCTCCGCCGACATGGTTAACGCGTGCGCGCAGCGCACGCGGAGGGTCGCGGTTAACCCGGAGCGTGCGCCGGGCGCGCGCTTGATGGGCGGCAAGCGCCGCCTGCTCCGATGTGCGCGCCGGCCGGTTCGGGGGCGCTCCCGTGCCGGCGCCCTCTTGATCACGCGGCGCTTCTGAGCCGTAGTCGGGTCCGGGGTCGCCGCCCGCCGCATCGCCGGCCAGCCAGCGCGCCCATTCGGCAGGTTATCCGGGAGCATTCCATGGCGCGGATCGAGAGCGAGGCGGATCTTCTCGCCCATTACGGGCCGGTGAGCCCGAAGGCGGCGTTGAAGGTGATCGACCATCTGGACGAGATCTGCCGGCGCTGGCTGGCGGCCTGCCCGTTCGCGCTGATCGCGACGACTGATGGCGCGAGCCTCGACGTCTCGCCGAAGGGGGACGGGCCGGGATTTCTCATGGTCGAGGACGAGACGCATCTCCTCATCCCCGACTGGCCGGGCAACAACCGGCTTGACGGCTATCGCAACATCCTGAAGAACCCGGCCATCGGGCTCATCACCATCGTGCCGGGGGTGAAGGAGACGATCCGCATCAACGGCCGCGCGGCGATCCACGACGACGAGGCGCTGCGCCAGCGGTTCGTCACCGCGCGCGGACGGCTGCCGATCACCGTGCTGCGGGTGACGGTGGACGAGGTCTTCATG
>CALFYQ010000209.1 GCA_937952085.1 uncultured Paracoccaceae bacterium
AGTTCTCCTTCGGGAGTACGGTCGAGGCGATTGCGAACCATCCGTTACTTGATCGATAGATCCCAGAAATCGGAATGTGGGCGTTCTCTGAGATGAACAGGTCAACTTCCGCGAGGGTCTGACGCGATGCTACGATGATCGCGCAGGATCCTTGAGGGATTTCAGCTGCGGCGGGTTCGCACGCCATCGTCCAGTAACACGATCCGAGGAAGGCCCAACAGAACGCACGGCGTAGAATGTCCTCAGTTCTTCGAACGACTCGCATGGCAATACCCCCACGAAACTCTATCACCGATGGTGGCGCTGGGGAGTCTTCGTGGCGCGTCGGCCAAGTACGCGGTGGCGAAGGTAAGAGAGAGTGAATCCGGGCCACGAGGGCCGGGCTTTGAAGCAGCAGAGGGCTTCGGCTGGCGCGGCCGTAAGGCGGCGCTCCGCGATCTACTCCCGAACCACCTTTCATAGCTCGATAAGCGGAGGTCGTGTGCGGAAGCCGACTATCGCTTCGAGGCAATGACAGAAATCGGCCGGGCGCTACTCGGACGGAGGGCGCATGAATCAGCCCCCCAACCCGTCCATCTTTTGCGATAGCAGCCACTCGCGAACCACTGCCCAAATGTCCGCCGGATTTGGGCGCGTCCTATAGCCGAGCACGGTTTCGAGGCGGTCGCGGAGGTCTGCAGGTATGTTTTCGGGAATCTGATTCATGAGAACAAATCTGGAACTTTCCGCGACTGCGAGCAAGCACCGCGCGCAATTTGTCCCCCAGATGTCCCCTAATCCGCAGTCAGCCCGACAACGCCCTGCGTGGAAAGGCTTAAGTCATTGAGAAATATGGTGAGCGGGGAGGGGATCGAACCCTCGACCAGCTGATTAAAAGTCAGCTGCTCTACCACTGAGCTACCCGCCCGCCGCGTCCGGAGGACGGGAGGGCCTTAAGGGGTGGGGCGGCGACCGGTCAAGGCGTTTTACCGGCCGGGCCGGCGTACGCCGGCGTTAACCATCGCTACACGTCGGCGCGATAGTTCTCGCGTCATACTTTTTCGCCGGAGGATTGGACCTTGCGAAGCGCCCTGACCAAGGCCGCCGGTGAGTCGAGACGCCCGGGCGTGTTCGCGCGCCTGCGCCTCGGCGGCGACGACGAAGGCCGCGGGATGGCCGCGCTCCGCCTCATCGCGGCGCGACTTGCGCCGCTTGGCCTCGATCTTGCGGAATGCGCCGGCCTCATCGGCGAATCCAACGCCCGCACGCGCGCGCTCGACGGCGCCTTTCGCGAACTCTCGAAGCTTGGGCGCGCCTCGGCGGTGGCGGGCGGCCGGGTGCGCGCCGCCTTCGACGCGGCGCGCGAGCGCACCAGCCGCTCCCGCGAGGAGGCGGACCGCTCCGGCGCCGCCTTCGAGGAGATGAGGGGCGAGATCGAGAGCTTTTCCGGCTCTGTCGCGAAACTTTCCGAACGCGGCGCGGCGCTTGGCGCGGCCTTCGACCGGGTCGAGCGGGCGACGGCGACCATCGCCGAGATCGCCCGCGTCACCAACCTCCTCGCGCTCAATGCCGGGATCGAGGCGGCGCGCGCCGGCGCGGCGGGCCGCGGTTTCGCCGTCGTCGCAAGGGAGGTGAACCGCCTCGCCCAGGAGACGGCCGAGGCGACCGCGCGGATCAACGAGACGATCGACGCGCTCCGGGTCGAGACGCGGGCCGTCGGGGCCTTCGGCGGCGAAGCGGAGCAGCGGCTCGGCGCGATCCGGTCGCGCACACAGGGCCTCGGCGAGGCGGTCGGCGGCATGGCGCGCGCGATGGACGAGGTCGAGCGCGCGAATGGCGAGATCTCCGAGGCCGTCATGGAGATCGAGACGGCCGGCGCGAAGCTGTCCGAGATGATCGGCCATGCGGGATCGGTGGTCTCCGAAGAGGCCGGGCGTCTCGACGACGTGCGCGCGCGCATGTCCGGGGTGACGGCCGCGGCGGACGGGCTGGTCGCCGGAGCGGCGCAGAGCGGCGTCGAGACCGAAGACACCGCGATGATCGCCTGCGTCCGGGCGCGGGCGGCGGAGATCGGCGCGCTTTTCGAGGCGGAACTCGCCGCCGGGCGGGCGCGCGAGGCGGACCTCTTCGACCGCGATTACCGGCCGGTCGAGGGGAGCGACCCGCAGCAGTTCCTCTCCGCCGTCGTCGCCATCACCGACCGGCTCCTGCCGCCGATCCAGGAGCCCGCTCTGGCGCTCGACCCTCGCATCGTCTTCTGCGCGGCGGTGGACGAGAACGGCTACCTCCCGACGCACAACCTCAAATTCGCCCATCCGCAGGGCGACGATCCGGCCTGGAACGCTGCCAATTGCCGCAACCGGCGCATCTTCGACGATGCGGTCGGCCTCGCGGCGGGCAAGAGCCGCGCGCCGTTCCTCCTCCAGACCTATCGGCGGGACATGGGCGGCGGCGTCTTCGCGTTGATGAAGGACGTCTCGGCGCCGATCACCGTGCGGGGCCGGCACTGGGGCGGGCTCCGGCTCGCCTATCGACCCGGGCCGCTCCCTTCCTGACGTCTGGCGCGCCGCCGCCGGCGCGCGTATATGCCGCCCATGTCCGCGGATGGCGCCCTCCGGCCGCTCGGCTTCGCGAAGATGCACGGGCTCGGCAACGATTTCGTCGTGATCGACGCGCGGGGGCGCGTCGACCCGATCACGCCCGCGCGCGCGCGGGCGATCGGCGACCGGCATCGCGGCGTCGGTTTCGACCAGCTTGCGGTGATCCTCAACGACGAAGGCGGGGCGGATGCCCGGCTCGTCTTCTGGAACGCCGACGGATCGACGGCGGGCGCCTGCGGCAACGCCACGCGCTGCATCGCCTCGCGCCTCATGGCGGAGAGCGGGGCGGGGCGGCTGACGCTCCGCACCGAGCGGGGCCTTCTCGCATGCGAGGGCCTCGCGGACGGGCGAGTGCGGGTCGACATGCGGGCGCCGATGCTCGGCTGGCGAGAGGTGCCGCTGGCGCGGGAGATAGACACGCTCTCGCTGCCGCTCGCCGGCGCTCCGGCGGCCTGCTCGATGGGGAACCCCCATTGCACCTTCTTCGTCGACGACGCCGAGGCGGTTGACCTTGCGGCGTGCGGCGCGGCGGCGGAGCGGGACCCGCTCTTCCCGGAGCGCACCAACGTCCAGTTCGTCCAGATCCTGGCGCGGGACCGGGCGCGGGTCCGGGTCTGGGAGCGGGGCGTGGGCGTGACGCTCGCCTCCGGCTCCTCCTCCTGCGCGGTGCTGGTGAACGGGGTGCGTCGGGGCCTTCTCGACCGGCGCGCGACGCTGATCCTCGACGGCGGCGAGATCGAGGTCGAATGGCCTTCGGACGAGGCCGGGGTCCTGATGACGGGCCCGGTCGCGACCGTCTTCGAGGGCGCCTTCGATCCTGCCTTCTGGGACGCCGCGCGATGAACGCGCCCGCGAAGGCCCCCGTCGCCGCGGAAGCGCCGGTCTTCGAGACCTTCGGCTGCCGGCTCAACCTCTACGAGACCGAGGCGATGAAGGCGCTGGCCGCCGAGGCCGGGCTCGAAGGCGCGGTGATCGTCAATACCTGCGCCGTCACCGCCGAGGCGGTGCGCCAGGTGCGCCAGCGCATCCGCCGGCTCCGCCGCGAGCGGCCGGACGCGCGGATCGTGGTGACCGGCTGCGCCGCGCAGACCGAGCCCGAGACCTTCGCGGCGATGGAGGAGGTCGACCTCGTCCTCGGCAATTCCGAGAAGATGCGCCCGGATAGCTGGGGCGCGCTGGCGGCGCCCGGCTTCATCCCGCCGACCGAGAAGCTGATCGTCGACGACATCATGGCGACGCGGGAGACGGCGGGCCACCTGATCGACGGGTTCGGCACGCGGGCTCGGGCCTATGTTCAGGCCCAGAACGGCTGCGACCATCGCTGCACCTTCTGCATCATCCCGTTCGGCCGCGGCCCCTCCCGATCCGTGCCGGCAGGGGTGGTGGTGGACCAGATCCGCCGGCTGGCGGAGCGGGGCTACGCCGAGGTGGTGCTCTCGGGCGTCGATTTGACCTCCTGGGGCGCGGACCTGCCTGGGACGCCGCCGCTTGGCGACCTCGTGCAGCGCATCCTCCGGCTCGTTCCCGATCTCGCGCGGCTGAGGCTCTCCTCGATCGACAGCGTCGAGGCGGACCCGGCGCTGCTCGACGCGATGGAGTCGGAGCCGCGGCTGATGCCGCATCTCCATCTCTCGCTCCAGGCCGGCGACGACATGATCCTGAAGCGGATGAAGCGCCGGCACCTCCGGGATGACGCGATCCGCCTCTGCGAGGAGTTGCGTCGGCGGCGGCCCGGGATCGTTCTCGGCGCCGATTTCATCGCGGGCTTCCCGACCGAGACGGAGGCGATGTTCGAAAACACGCTCCGCCATGTCGAGGAATGCGGGCTCACCTGGCTCCACGTCTTCCCCTATTCGGCGCGGAAGGGAACGCCCGCAGCGCGGATGCCGCAGGTGCCCGTCGCGGCGCGTAGGGAGCGGGCGGCGCGTCTCCGGGCGGCGGGGGCGGCGCGGGTCGCCGCGCTCCTCGCGTCGGAGCTCGGCGCGGAGCGGACCCTTCTCATGGAGCGGCCGCGGCTCGGCCGGACCGAGGGGTTCGCCGAGGTCGAGCTTTCGGAAGACCGGGAGGTGGGCGCGCTCGTCCGCGCCCAGATCACCGGCCTTGCGGCGGAAGGGCGGCTGGCGGCCCGCCCGCTTTGAGCCGCCCGATCAGCCGGAGGCCCAGGCCGGCGAAGAGGATGAGCGCGAGGCCGAGCGCCGCGTAGACATCCGGCAGGTCTCCGAACCCGGCCCAGCCGATCACGGCGGCGGAGATGAGCTGGAGATAGATCAGGGGCGCCAGCACCGCCGCCCGCTCCCGCGCATAGGCCATGACGAGGCAGAGATTGGCGAGCGCCGAGGCGAGGGCGGTGGCGAAGAGCAGGCCCGGCGCCTCGCCGACGCGGCCGATCTCCGGCAGGCCGAAGGGCGCGGTGAAGATGGCGCCGACGACGAGCTGCCCGCCAAGCTGCCCGAGCGGCCGGCCGAGCGGCGCCGCCCAGCGCGTGGCGACGTTGAAGGCGCCGTAGCAGCAACCGGAGCCGAGCGCCCAGAGCAGCCCCTCGTTCATCGCCCCGCCCGGCCGTGTGACGAGGAGGACGCCGAGAAGCCCGAGCCCGAGCGAGAGAAGGTCCCGCCGCGCCAGCGTCTCGCCGAGAAGGAGCACGGCCAGCCCCGCGGCGATGGCGGGGGCGATGAAGAAGGCCCCGAAAACGTCGGCCAAGGGCGCATGGCGCACCGCCGTCACCATGCCGAAGATCGCCCCCGTCACGCAGATTCCGCGAAGAAGCTGCGCGAGCAGGAAGCGTCGGGTAAGGAGCGGCCGCTGCCCCGCCGCGAAGGCGATCGGCAGGAAGATCGCCGAGCCGATGACGAAGCGGGCGAAGGCGACGAGCCCCGCCGGAATGTCGGAGACGCCCGCGATCTCCTTCGCCAGCGCGTCGCCGACCGGGATCAGCGCCGCGGAGGCGCACATGAAGAGAAGCGCCGCGCTCTCCCGCCTCATCTCAGCGGCGCCAGAAGGACGGGGTGAAAAGGACGAGCACCGCCAGAAGCTCCAGCCGCCCGATCAGCATGGCGAAGGAGAGCACCCATTTCGCCGCGTCCGGCAGGCCCGCGAAATTGCCGTTCGGCCCGATCTCCGGTCCGAGGCCGGGGCCGACATTGGCGATCGCCGTGGCGGCGCCCGAGATCGCCGTGATCGGCTGCAGGCCGAGGAAGGAGAGGATCACCGCCGTCGCCCCGAAGAAGACGAAGAAGAGAAAGAGGAAGCTCATCACCGACGAGATCGTCTCCTGGTCCACCGGGCGGCCGCCGAACCGGGTGATGAAGACGCC
>CALFYQ010000210.1 GCA_937952085.1 uncultured Paracoccaceae bacterium
AACATGAACGCCATGGTCGGCCTGGTGAAGCCGGGTGACATCGGCGGCGACGTCAGCCACCTCAACCTCCACAAGACCTTCGCCATCCCGCATGGCGGCGGCGGCCCGGGCATGGGGCCGATCGGCGTGAAGGCGCATCTCGCGCCGCACCTGCCCGGCCACCCAGAGACGGGCGGCGCCGAGGGGCCGGTCTCGGCCGCGCCCTGGGGCTCGGCCTCGATCCTCCTCATCTCCTGGGCCTATTGCCTGATGATGGGTGGGGCGGGGCTGACGCAGGCGACCAAGGTCGCGATCCTCAACGCCAACTACATCGCCGCGCGGCTGAAGGGCGCCTATGACGTGCTCTTCAAGGGGCCGACCGGGCGCGTCGCGCATGAATGCATCCTCGACGTGCGGCCCTATGACAAATCCGCCCATGTCACCGTCGACGACATCGCCAAGCGGCTGATCGACAACGGCTTCCACGCCCCGACCATGAGCTGGCCGGTGGCCGGGACGCTGATGGTGGAGCCGACCGAGAGCGAGACGAAGGCGGAGCTCGACCGGTTCGTCACCGCCATGATGGCGATCCGGGACGAGATCGCCGCCATCGAGGCGGGCGAGATGGATGCGGAGAACAACCCGCTGAAGCGCGCGCCCCATACGGTGGAGGACCTCGTCGCGGAATGGGACCGGCCCTATCCGCGCGAGCAGGGCTGCTTCCCGCCCGCCTCCTTCCGGCAGGACAAGTACTGGCCGCCGGTCGGCCGCGTCGACAACGTCTACGGCGACCGGAACCTCATCTGCATCTGCCCGCCCCTCGAAAGCTATCGCGACGCGGCGGAATAGATCGTGGCGAAGATCGCCCGGGTCGAACTGGAGCTGGTGGACCTGAAGCCCAAGGTCCGCCGTTCCGACGCGATCCAGAGCTTCGTCAGCCAGGAAACCCCGATCCTCCGCGTCTTCGACGAGGAGGGCGCGGAGGGGACCGGTTATTCCTACACGATCGGGACCGGCGGGCCGGCGATCATGTCGCTCCTTGAACGCACGCTCGCGCCCCGGCTGATCGGCCGCGAGGCGGAGGAGATCGAGGGGATCTGGCGGGACCTTCTCTTCGCCACGCACGCGACCTCGGTCGGCGCGATCACCTCGCTGGCGCTCGCCGCCGTCGACACCGCGCTCTGGGATCTCCGCTGCCGCCGCGCGGGCCTGCCGCTCTGGCGGATGGCGGGCGGCGCGAAACCCTCCGTGCCGCTTTACACCACCGAGGGCGGCTGGCTGCACATCGAGACGCAGGCCCTTGTCGACGACGCCCTCGCCGCGAAGGCGGCCGGCTTCGGCGGCTCCAAGGTGAAGATCGGCCGCCCGCATCTTTCGGAAGACCGCGCCCGCCTCCGCGCCGTCCGCGAGGCGGTGGGCGAGGCCTACGAGATCATGACGGACGCCAACCAGGGCTTCTCCCGCCCCGAGGCGCTCCGCCGCGCGAAGGTGCTCGAAGAGTCGGGAATCGCCTGGTTCGAGGAGCCGATGCCGGCGGACGACGTGGCCGCCCACGCCGCCCTCGCCGCCGCCACCTCGGTGCCCGTCGCGGTGGGCGAGAGCCTCTACTCGATCTCCCAGTTCAAGGATTATCTGGCGGCGAACGCCTGCTCCATCGTGCAGGCCGACGTGGCGCGGATCGGCGGGATCACGCCCTGGCTCAAGGTCGCGCACATGGCCGAGGCGCACAACGCGCCGATCTGCCCGCATTTCCTGATGGAGCTGCATGTGAGCCTTGTCTGCGCCGTTCCGAACGCGCCCTGGCTCGAATACATCCCGCAGCTCGACCTCTTGACCACCGAGCCGATGCGGCTCCAGCAAGGCCGCGCCTTCCCCTCCGACGCGCCCGGCCTCGGGATCGCCTGGGACCGCGCCGCCATCGAAAGGGAGCGGGCGATGGGCCCGATCGTGATCCGATGAGCCTCAGGAAGCGCGTCCTCGCCGGCGAAACCGTCCGCGGGGCGATGGCCTTCGAATGCCTCGTCCCGGCGCTGCCGCAGCTTCTCGTCCTCGCCGGGGCGGAGTTCGTGCTCTACGACATGGAGCATAGCGGCGCCTCGGTGGAGACGATCAAGGCGCAGGCCGCCTTCTGCCGCGGGCTGCCGATCGTGCCGATGGTGCGGCCGCCGCAGGGCGAATACCGCTACATCGCCAGGCTTCTCGATTCCGGCGCGAAGGGCATCATGGCCCCGATGATCGAGAGCGCGGAGGAGGCGGCGGCGCTGGTCGAGGCCTGCCGCTATCCGCCGGAGGGCCGCCGCGGGGCGGGCTTCGGCTTCGCCCATGACGATTATGTCGGCGGCCCGTTCGGCCCGAAGATGGCGAAGGCGAACGAGGAGATCCTCGTCATCGCCCAGATCGAGACGGAGCGCGGCGTCGCCCATGTCGACGCCATCGCCTCGACCGAGGGGATCGACGTGATCTGGATCGGCCAGGCCGACCTTTCGAACTTCCTTGGCGTCTCCGGCGATTTCGAATCCGCCGCCTTCAGGGAGGCCTGGGCGGAGATCCGCGCCGCCGCCCGCCGCCACGGCAAGGCGCTCGGCGTCCTGGCGATGAACCCGGAGATGATGGCCGGCTACGCCGCGGAGGGGCACGAGATGCTCGCCGCCGGCACCGACCAGGCGATCCTGATGGAGGGCTATCGGCGGATCATCGCCGCCGCAGGGTGAGTTTCGTCACCGGCTGTGACGCTTCGGTAACCCTGCCTTCACGCATCCGGCGAGATTCGTCACGGACGCTTACACGCAGTGCGCGCAGGACTCCTGCGGCGGGCGCCCCCCTCGGCCCGCTCATGACAGGAGTTGCAGATGACAAGCCCCTCCCACGGCCTGACGCGCTATGAAACGCTCGTCCGGGCCTGCACGCAGGGCCATGCGCTGAAGATCCCGTTCCCGCAGATCTTCGGCCGCGTCGGCCCGCACAACCCTGTGACCGGCGTCGCGCCCGACGGAAAACCGTTCCGCGCCGACAACGTGATCAAGGCCTTCACCAAGGCCATCGACGCGATGGAGGACAAGACCGACCCGGACGGGCCGGCCGAGGCGGCGCAGACCTTCTTCGGCCAGTTCATCGACCATGACGTGACGCTGGACGCGACCAGCGCAATCGGCACGCGGATCGACCCGCGGACGATCCGGAACGTCCGCACGCCGGGGCTCGACCTCGACTGCGTCTATGGCGACGGGCCGGACGGCTCCCCGCACATCTATCTCGACAAGGCCGGCGGCTATCTTCTCTTCGGCACCAGGGACAACCCGCTCGATCTCGCCCGCACCTCGAAGGGCCGCGCGCTGATCGGCGACCCGAGGAACGACGACAACCTGATCGTCTCGCAGGTGCAGGGCCTCTTCATCTGCCTCCACAACATCCTGATGTACGCGCTCCAGAAGGATGTCTCGATGGTCGCCGCCGCCTTCCAGGGCGTCCGCGCGCAGGCGATCGACGAAGGCGTCAGCCCGTCGATGAAGCCCTTCGAGGCGGCGCGGCGAATCCTGCGGCTCCACTATCACTGGCTGATCCTGAACGAGTTCCTGCCGTCCTTCGTCGACGCGAAGGTGCTGAAGGGCGTGCTCGAGACGATCCGCAAGGGCAAGCTGCCGGAGCCCTGGGTGGCGCATTCGCCGGTGATGCCGGTGGAGTTCTCGGGCGCCGCCTATCGTTTCGGCCACGCCACCGTGCAGAGCCGCTACCGGCTCAACGCCGCGAAGCAGGATGTCGGCCTCTTCGATCTCGGCGGATTCAAGCCGCGCGGGCCGGAGGTCAACATCGAATT
This sequence comes from uncultured Paracoccaceae bacterium, assembly GCA_937952085.1. GTDB lineage: Bacteria > Pseudomonadota > Alphaproteobacteria > Rhodobacterales > Rhodobacteraceae > Pikeienuella. The sequence goes on from CALFYQ010000210.1 coordinate 3,794, forward strand.
CAAGAACCTTCTAGCCTATCCTGGCCAGTCCGGCTTCCAGAAGGCGCGGCCGATCGGGCGGAAGCTCGCCTCGGCGATCTTCGAGTTGCCGGAACGGGTGGTCTCGGACCCGCTCAACATCGACGGCCAGGTGCTGGATGTCGTGCAGGCGCGGAAGCTTCCGCTCCGAAACATCTTCCGCGACCGCTTCGCGCTCGAACTCGCCTCCGGCCAGCAGATGGCGCGGGCGATGGGCGTGCCGGAGCTGGCGGCGCCGCCGGAGCTGAAGAAGTCCGGGATCACCAAGGCGCCGCTCTGGTACTACTGCCTCCACGAGGCGGAAAAGCATGGCGGTAAGCTCGGCCCGGTCGGCGGCGGCATCGTCGCCACAGTGCTGCTGCGGCTGATGGCGCTCGACCATGAATCGCTGCTCTGCTCGGCGGCGGACTTCAAGCCCTGGACGGCGCTCGGCGCGACCTCTTCGGGCCAGTGGTCGCTCGGCCGGATGGCGCAGTTCGTGGAGCAGAACCGGGACAAGATCTCGGTGGCCGACAAGCTCCGCTGCCCGGACTGACGAAACGGGGCCTTGGCCCCGGGGGCGCGCCGCTCAGGCGGCGCGCCTTTCGCCATCGCGGCGTCGCGCCTTCGCCGGGCGCGGCGCCGAACTCCGCCTACGGCTCTTGGATCAGGCGGCCCGGCGCATCCCGGAGACGCGGCTCAGTTCGGCCCGCA